>JAYEPE010000178.1:0-2836 GCA_034723735.1 Campylobacterota bacterium
ATATCCTCATGAGCATAAGCTTGGGCTAAATGAGAGCCTTTTTTTGTTTCACAAGGATACTCTCCTAGACGCATTGTCCCACCCATTGGAGATTCATGAGTTCTTAGCTCTGTTTGACCAGATTGATTAATAAAATTATCAATAAGATAAACCATAGGATTTTGGGTGTTTTCATCAAACTCAATCGAGTTTGCATCTTCTAAACCTAAAACATTACGAGCATACTCGATTAAAGTTAGCTGCATCCCTAGACAGATACCAAGATAAGTTATCTTGTTTGTTCGTGCATATTCGATAGCTTTTATCTTACCTTCAACACCACGCGAACCAAAACCACCAGCCACAAGAACTGCGTCACAATCACTAAGAAGTTCTTCACTCCCTCGTGCTTCAATCTCTTCACTATCTACCCAGCAGATATCTACGCGAGTATCGAGATGAGCCCCTGCATGAATCAGAGCTTCGGTGAGTGATTTGTAAGACTCTTTAAGTTCAAGATATTTTCCTACAAAGCCGATAACTACACGTTTTTGCGGGGAGACAATTTTCTTCACTAAAGAGTCCCATTTTTCCATATCAGGATCTAGCTCACCGAGTTCTAACTCTTTGGCAATCGGAGCTAAGATATTTTGTTGTAAAAATGTAATTGGTACAGAGTAGATGCTTGCCGCATCAAGTGCTTCTATCACAGCATCTTGAGAGAGATCACAAGAGAGTGCTAATTTCTTTTTAAATGTTTTTGGAAGTGGTGTTTCAGAACGGGCAATTAACATCTGAGGAGTAATTCCAATACGACGTAACTCTTGAACCGAGTGTTGTGTTGGCTTACTTTTAAGCTCGCCAGCCGCTTTGATAAATGGAATAAGTGTTACATGTATAAAAAAAGTTCCCGAAACCTCATCATCATGTTTCATCTGACGAATAGCTTCCATAAAAGGCAGACCTTCAATATCACCAACAGTTCCACCAAGCTCTACCACAAGAATATCATGACCCTCACCAGCTTGTTTGATACGATCTACAATCTCACCAACGATATGAGGAACAACCTGAATCGTCTGACCCAAATAACCACCAGCACGTTCACGCTCAATCACAGAAGAGTAAACCTGCCCTGTTGTAAAGTTAGATGACTTTAGATATGAAGAGTCAAGAAAACGCTCATAATTTCCAATGTCCAAGTCTGTTTCTGCACCATCTTTAGTTACAAATACTTCACCATGCTCTAAGGGACTCATGGTCCCAGGATCAACATTAATATAAGGGTCGATTTTTAGCATCCCTATATTTTTACCTGCGTGTTTTAATAATGCACCTACACTCGCAGCTGTTATTCCCTTACCTAAGGAACTGAGTACTCCACCTGTTACGAAAATATATTTTGTCATCTGCTGTCCCATTATTTGCTTACATGTAAAGCATATTTTAATTATTGGCATTATACTTTGTATAAGCTAAGGGTGCTCTAAATATTGCTATAGTACCCTTTCAATATATTAGATAAAAGAGCATTCATGCGTAGTCCAAAAGGTTTTGGAAAAAACTATTTTACCCTAGCAGCCATTCAAGCAACGGTTTCGCAGACGACACTGCATTCACAAACTGTAGTAATGCGTCATGCCTTACATGTAAGCTTTGATGAAGAGGATAATGTAGAAGAAGAGCCTCTCAAAGAGACGCTTCTCTCTCCTCTTGTTACTCACTCCAAGGCTTCACACTGTAGTTGCCATTGTGCACACATTTCTCGTTTAATTATTAAAAATCAAGCTATATCCAACTGTGATATCGCGCAATTTCTTCGTACCGATTCTGTTAGTTCTCCACCTTATTTTTCTTAAAACCTCATCCCAACTTAAAAATCTAAGGAATATTATGAATAGAAAAATTCAACTCTCAACACTTTTAGTTTTACTCACAAGTTTACATGTAAGCGCAGATGAGCTTAAAGAAATTAGCATATCAGCAACCCAAGAAGAGACTGTTTTTAGCTCTGCACAGTATCAAAACTCTCAAGAAATCAGAAATACACTTCCATCTAACATGATCTCGACTGCCAATAGCTCTGGAATCAAAATTGATGGAGCTAATGCAGATTTTACCTCTATCTACTGGAATGGCATTAAGGTAACAGACCCCTCAAATACTAACGCCTACCCTACGTTTATGAATTATGGTAGAAATTCAAGCGAGACACTCAGTACAGATGGTTCACAAATTAACTATCACTCTTTGAGCAAAAATTATCTTCAACTTCAAGGTGGCGAGGGTGAGTATTATCGTGGAGCATTTAGTGGCGTTTTTGATACAGAAAATACAAGGCATACTTTTAAAGTGGAGGGACTTTCTCAAAAAAATCATAGCGCTTTCTCTGATGAGCGAAGTAGTGCTTCATCAGAAGAGAAAGACCGTGAGAGTAGTTATAGTTTTAGCTATCTTTCTAACATAAATTATAGTGAATTAATCAATACAAATATCGCTTATATGCATAAAAAAGTGCTCTATGACTATGATGCAGCCCCAAAGGATCCTGCAAACTTTGACTACTCCATCAATCCAGATGACTCTAAAGCCAACTTTGAAACAACTGCCAATATTGCTGGTATAGATTTTGGTTATTTAGATAATAACAATGAGCTAAAAGCTGATTTTCAATACACCGCAACGCAGGGAGAGCATCAGGGATCTTACCCCTCTGAATATGACTCAGAAGTTCTAAGATACGGTGCTAAAGCAGCTAGCGACTTTGGTATCAAAAATCTTAAACTCAAAGCTTCTGTCTATAGCGTAAAAGAGAGTGCAAAAATCAACTCTTCCTTTACTAAAGCAGATGAAGAAC
>JAYEPE010000179.1:0-2834 GCA_034723735.1 Campylobacterota bacterium
TCCTCGTAATTCAATGCCATCGAGCTCTTTTTGTGAAAGACGGTATTGAAGTTCTTCAGGGCTTAGCTCAAGTAAAAAAACGATATCAGGATAATGACCTTGTGTGGCAAAATGGTTCAGTTTTAAAATATCATCAAGCGCAATATCTTCTTTTACCATAGCATAAGCAATACCAGAAACAACACTACGATCAGAAATAATCATCTTGTTCTTATTGGGTTTAATCACACATTCAAGATGTTCTGCCCGATCTGCTAAAAAAAGAAGAAACTCTGCTTTTGAACTTTTGACATCTCCATTAAGAACAATATCACGTATTTGATGACCTATGGCAGTAGCACCTGGCTCTTTCGTAATAATAGCATCAGCAAATGCTTTTTGAAGTAGGGATATTTGAGTGCTTTTACCCGCAGTGTCAATTCCCTCTATAGCTATATACATATAATGAAACTCCCATATTAATAGAATAATTCTATCCTTTGTTATCATTATATTAGCTTAGATAAGGTACTTTACGGTAAAGATACATAAGAGGAATCCTAATGAAACAGATAATAATGATGTGTTTATTATTGGTATTGTCGCTTAATGCAGAAGTGGTAAAAACTACATATGATGGTGGAAAAATCAAAAAAGAGTCAAATGTTGTTAATGGAAGTCGTGAGGGAAAAACAACCTCTTATTATAAAAATGGGAAAGTCAAAAGTGAGACGATGTTCAAAAGTGACAAACGTGATGGTCTCTCAAAAGGATATTTTGATACAGGTATCGTAAAGTATGAGAAGCTTTATAAAAATGGTGCGCTTAATGGTCAAAGTAAAATATATTACAAAGATGGAAAACTCAAGTCTGACTTTACCTTTGAAAACAATTTACCTATTAAAGGGAATAAGTATAAGAAGAATGGAAAAAAAGTAGCTTAAAAAGCTAGTTTTCGTATCATTACTTCAACTTCTTTTGGAAGTAGATGATCGGTTCTTGCATCAAATTTGAGTAGATTTCTAACTATGGAAGAGCTGATAAAAGCGTGTTGAAGTGAGGGCATAAGATAGACTGTTTCGATGCTACTATCAAGTGAATTATTCAGGTATCCTAATTGAAGTTCATACTCAAAATCACTCACCGCACGAAGACCTCGAATTAAAATCTGGGCATTTTCAGACTTTGCTAAATCTACAGTAAGATTATCAAAACCTATAACTCTGACATTTTCTAAATCTTGTGTCGCACTATGACTCATATGAATACGTTGCTCTAAGCTAAACATAGGTTTCTTATCTTGTGATTGCGCAACGGCAATAATAACTTCATCAAAAAGGAGTAGGGCTCGTTTTATAATGTCATAGTGTCCATTGGTAATAGGATCAAATGTTCCTGGATATAGTGCTATTTTTTTACTCATTTTCTCCCCATCGTTTATACAATTTATTATCTATGCTTACAAGATCAAGCCATTTTCCTATCATAAAATTTTCCATAGATTCAAGGCTATTTTGCTCAGAATAATACGCCATCACTGGTGGTGCAATAATTACACCGAGTTGTGATAGTTTGAGCATGTTTTCTAAGGCAATGGCTGAGAACGGCATCTCTCGTGGAGCAAGTAGTAAGGTACGGCGCTCTTTAATCATCACACTAGCCGCGCGTGTTACTAAGTTGTCTGCAATACCACAAGAGATTTTTGCTAAGGTATTCATGCTGCAAGGAACAATAAGCATAGCATCGGTTTTAAATGAGCCCGAAGCAATACTAGCCCATATCTCATGATTTTCATGTAAGATAATATCACTCTCTTTTTCAAGAACAATTTTAGCATGTTCGGAGATGATAGCGTGTTTTTCACATGAATTAGGAAGCATTTTGAAAAGTTTTAAGCCTAACTCAGCACCACTTGCACCACTCATTGCCACTACTACTCTCATTTAATCTCCACTCTGTTGGCTCCAATGACTTGGGCTTTTAACTTCTCACCATTGCTTTTTTGAATTGTAATCATATCATATAAAGCACCATCATTTTGAGCCGTAGCGGAGAGTTCTACATGTAAGCCCTCTGTACGTATCACCGCGATAATATTTTGATTGCGTTTGACTAAGGGAGTAGTTTTAATATCACGACGGCTAAGAACTCGACCTTCTTTAAGACGAATCTTGGCAGACCAGCGCTGAGATAAGACATTTTTAGAAAGAGGAGGGGATTGAAAGCTTTTAAATGGAATAATCTCTGTTCTTGTATTAAAAGGGCTAATATTTTCTTTGCGTTGAATAGTTGTTTTAGCGATAACTACAGGTAAATTTGCTTCAAGAGTGTATTCAAAAAAAAGTTTTTTCTTATCAGAGGTTTTGAGATAAAAAGTACCATAATTTCTATGATAATTTTTAGGAGGAATGCTTATAGTATAAGAGCTAGGAAGGGCATTAATATAAGATTTAGGTCTTACATGTAAAGCGGTGATAGTCATACTTGGATAATGTGTTTTATAGTATTTTTTAAGCCTTACATGTAAGGGTGTCATATCAAAATTAAAAGCACGTTTAAAGGTGATTACAGAAGCTTGTGATGTTACAGTGATAGAGTGTTTTTTAAATATTTTGATAAGTTTTTTAGCTTTAAGACGGTGTGTCATCTTCTTAGGTGTGATTGAGATAAGAGAAAATCTTTCAATCTGGGGGAAAATATCGGTACTATAAATAGTATTATCTTCAAAGACATACTCTTTATGAAGCTCAAATTGTGCAAAAATAAGCTTACATGTAAGGAGAAATAAGATTACAATGTATTTCATTAAGTAGAGCTACCTTTTATACACATCCCGCTTGTGTAGTAAAATTGTA
>JAYEPE010000180.1:0-2832 GCA_034723735.1 Campylobacterota bacterium
GGAATATCAGTCACTGAAGTAGCACATATGGCAAAACAGATGAATGAGGAAGATAAACTTTCTATCAAAAATATTAATCTTATACAAAAATTATTAGACGATCATAATTCACAAATCATAAAGGAAAAATAACTATGGGTAGAGCATTTGAATATCGCAAAGCTGCAAAAATGAAACGATGGGGAAATATGTCAAAAGTATTTCCTAAATTGGGTAAAATTATTACAATGGCGGCTAAAGAGGGTGGTAGTGATCCTGAAATGAATCCAAAACTTCGTACCGCTATTTTGAATGCTAAAGCTGAAAATATGCCCAAAGATAATATCGACGCTGCTATAAAGCGCGCATCAGCTAAAGATTTAAAAGATATGCTTGAGGTTAATTTTGAAGGTAAAGCTCCTCATGGTGCACTTCTTTACGTTGAAACAGCAACGGATAACAATACAAGAACTGTTGCTAATGTTAAAAATATCATCAATAAAAATGGTGGTGAAATGTTGAACTCTGGCTCTTTGGACTTTATGTTTTCACGAAAGGCAATGTTTGAATTTTCCAAGACTGATGCAATGGATATTGAAGAGTTAGAGCTAGAGTTAATTGATGCGGGTCTCGAAGATATCGAAGAAGAAGAGGGTGTTGTTTTAGTAACAGGAGATTATACTGATTTTGGTAACCTCTCTAAAGCATTTGAAGATTTAAATATCGAAATTACCAAAGCAACTTTAGAACGTATCGCAAACACTCCAATCGAACTTGCTGAAAAAGATGCCAACGATGTACAGAAAATCATTGATAAACTAGAAGATGACGAAGATGTTCAAAAGGTCTATACTAATATAGGCTAATCTTATAGCCAATAACATTTAAAACTTATTATGGATAATTGAAAATGAGTATCACCTTTAATAATCAGATAGAAGAACGATTTATACCTGTAGCTTATGATGAACTTTTTGAGGGGTGTTTGAAATATTTTAATATTCAAGAAAAAGAGCATTATCAAAACTTTTCATCACTATTGCGTTCTTTTTATCATGCCCGTTTTCATAAGGAGCTTTTAGCATTAAAAGCACTCTATCTGCCATTTAACCCAGATGCTGATACGATTAGTTTACAAAGTTATACACATAAGGAATATGAAAAGATTAAGAGCAACTTGGTATCTAAGGTTAGACCCCTTCTTAATGATGCTAATTATGAAGAACTTACTCAAGATGCTCTCTCTAGAGCCTTAAATGATATTTCACCTTATGGTGTTGATGTGAGTGTAGATTTTGATGACTTTGAGGATATTGTACTTTTTTTTAGAGGTGAAGCCAATCGCGAAGAGCAACGCAGAACATTAAAATCTTTATATTTAAAAAAAGAGACCTTACATGTAAAGGTTTATCGTCGTCTCTTTTTACTGATTAAGCCTAAAACACTTGACACCCGTGCACAAGAGATTGTGGATAAAGAGGGTGGAAATATTGAAAAAGTTAGAAAAAAGCTACGTCGGACGACTCCTGTTCTAATCGATGGTGATGCGAGTGAACGTATTTACCTAAAACTCTTTAAAGATATTCCTCAAGCTGATCTTGAAATGTTATTTCCTAATACCAAAGTGAAAATTACACTTCAAGATAAGATGAAAATTGGTCTTACTGGAGGGGGAGGAACTGCTGGAGGTGCCTTTACTTTGATTTCAAAATTAAGTGCAGCTATTGATCCTATCTCTTTGCTTATCGCACTTGGAGGTTTTGGAGGTGTTTTATGGCGACAAATTAAAAATGTGTTTACCCATCAAACACGCTATATGGCCGCCTTAGCAAAAAATCTCTACTTTTACAATCTTGATAATAATGCAGGAGTATTGACTTACATGATTGATATGGCAGAAGCTGAAGAGAGTAAAGAAGCACTACTAGCGTACCTATTTTTAAATACAAGTACAGCAGTATTAAATCGAGAGAGTCTTGATAAAAAGATTGAAGCATATATGCTTGAAACCTATAAAATACCAATGGACTTTGAAGTAGATGATGGCATTGAAAAACTTTTAGAACTAGGTATTGTAAAAGAGTCTAATGGGATTCTTGAAGTAATTACGAGGGATGAGGCTCTGAGATGTTTAAAAAGTGAGATGCAAAAGCTTTATGCAACTTAACAATCTTAAAACCCCTATCTATATCTGTGAAGAGCACTTGTTAGAGAATAATTTAAAAATTCTTCAGCGAGTACAAGATGAATCGGGTGCTAAAATTATTCTAGCACTTAAAGGCTTTGCTATGTGGAGTACTTTTGATTTAGTAGCTAGGTATCTGCAAGGGTGTACTGCAAGTGGATTGCATGAAGCGCTATTAGCACGAGAAAAGATGAAGAAAGAAGTCCATACTTATTCACCTGCTTTTAAAGAAGATGAGATTGAAGAGATTGCTAATATATCTGATCATATTGTCTTTAACTCTCCCTCGCAGTTTCACCGTTATGTCTTACATGTAAAACAAAGTAATCCTCAAATATCACTCTCTTTACGTGTTAATCCTGAATACTCTTCTTCTCCTGTAGAACTCTATAACCCTTGTGGTCTTTATAGCCGTTTAGGAACAACAAAGGCTAATTTTGATGAGTCTATTGTAAAAGAACTTGATGGACTAAATTTTCATGCCTTGTGTGAACAAGATGTTGATGCTTTAGAATCTGTTCTTGAAGCTTTTGAAGAGAAATTTGGTGCGTATATTGAGGGTATGAAATATATCAATTTTGGTGGAGGTCATCATATCACTAAAGAGGATTATGATGTGGATCGACTTATCGGAGTGATTAAAGCCTTTAAAAAACGCCATAACAATA
>JAYEPE010000181.1:0-2817 GCA_034723735.1 Campylobacterota bacterium
TCAGCCTTGTGGGAAAAGCTGCACCCGTTAGGTGAAAGTTATAGGTTCAGCTTTTCGCTTTCTTTTTACCTATTTTACGATACTTCCTCTTTATTGCTTATTTTTCTATTTCTATATTAGGGTTTATCTCTTTCTAAGAGTAAAGACTCCATAATTAGCATAAGGTTACAAGAGTATCCTAATTTATTAACTAAGGAGTAAACCATGAAAAGAAGTGGTTTTACTATGATCGAATTGATCTTTGTTATCGTTATTTTAGGTATTTTGGCAGCAGTTGCCATTCCAAAACTTGCAGCGACACGTGATGATGCGAAGATCGCAAAAGGTGCTACAGAGGTTGCGACGGCAGTTTCTGATTTTGGTGCTTATTATACTGCGCAGGGTACTTACGGAGTAGTTACTGATATGTCAAATGTTGTATTTGATGATCCAGAATCAGATTTTAATGCAACTGAACAAGCTTTTTACCAAGTAAATGGTGAAAATTGTATTGAATTTAATACGACTGATGATGCAGCAGAAGATGGTAACTTTTCAGTTTCACATGTGGTTGCAAATACTACAGCAGTGTGTGAAGGTATTGCAAACGCTGCAAAGAAAGTTACTGGTGGTGTAGGTAGTAATCAACTTCACTCATTTGGTGGTTCTAACGTAAACTGGGATTGATGATCCTTTTTTGTCTGCTTCGGGATGAAGCAGGCAAAATTTATTTAGAGGTATCCTTATAAATAGGGTTGAAGATTTAATACAATAACTTACGAGGTATTTATTTTGAAACAAGCATTTACGATGATTGAATTGATCTTTGTGATTCTCATATTAGGCATATTAGCCGTTGTGGCAATCCCAAAGCTCATGGCAACACGAGATGATGCAAGAATTGCCACAATGTCTCAATCTATTTCGGTGGCTGCAACAGAAATCGCTTCTTATGCTATTGCCAAAGGGGTAATAGATAGTGATCTATCAGTTATGTCTTATGCTATTAAATTAATGGTAAATCAGGGAAGAGCAAGTGTTGATGATGATGGTAACGCTACTTTCCAAATGGGTGAAACAGCTGATTGTCTGATCTTTATTGTTGAAGATGGGGTGTTGGATGCCAACTTAACATTAGACTATGGTGTCTCTAATGACCCGCTGTGTGATGATCTGCAATCATTTTTTGATGCAAGGGAATATCCGATTCCACTAAAAGGAGCAAGAGTTGTACGATAGAAGCGCATTTACTATGATAGAGTTGGTTTTTGTTATTGTTGTATTGGGAATATTGGCTGGTATTGCTATTCCAAAGTTTGCAGCAACGCGGGATGATGCCAAAATTGCGAAAGCTAGAACTACGGTAGCTTCTGTACGTTCAGGTATTGTGACTGAGCGTCAACAGCGTTTGTTTCGAGGTGAAAATAATTTTACAGCTACACTCGATAGCGGAAGCCCTTACTTTACCAATGTTATGCAGTATGGTGTTTCTTCAGGCAAATGGAGTAAACCGGCTGCTAATCAATATAAATTTACTTTAAATGCTGGTAGAACAGCCACATTTGATTACAATGCAAGTACCGGCACTTTTGGCTGTAGTTCTGGAAATTTGTGCTCAACACTTACTGAGTAATATCTACTGAATTATTACAAGATAATTATCAAGGGTTCAATTCTAGGACCCTTGACTTACCACTCTTCATCTTTTATAAAACCTTATCAGCAAGTTTTAGTTCTTCTTAAAAATAAAAATATATTTGGTTATTGTGTTGGTGAAGTCGATAAACCTTCATTTGATACTTTGGAAATTGTAGAGATAGAGGATTTCTTTTTATCTCAGAAGCAGGTCCAGATTGCTGAATTTATATCAAGTTATTATTTTTGTAGTATGGGTGAAGCATTGGCACTTTTTTCTCCCGGCTGTGTCATCGCAAAAAAAGAGTTAGGTAATGATCCTTTATCTGAAGAGTCTAACATTAAACTATCTGATAAACAGACAGAGGCCTTCTCTTTTTTAAAGAAAAACCCCATTTCCCTTTTGTTTGGTGATACCGGTTCAGGCAAGACCGAGATCTATATGAAGTACTTTGAAGAGGTGCTTTTTAAAGGTAAGCGGACGATTTTTCTGATGCCGGAAATTTCGTTGACACCGCAGATGCAGATTCGACTCGAGGAGCATTTTGGTAATGCGGTAGTAATGTGGCACTCCAAGTTGACTAAGAAGCAGAAAGAGAAAAATCTGGAAAAAATTTATGACGGTTCTGCGAAGATTATTGCCGGACCGCGGTCGGCACTTTTTTTACCAGTTGAAGATTTGGGACTGATCGTAGTAGACGAAGAGCATGATGAGAGTTATAAGGCTTCATCGCGGCCGCGTTATCATGCCAGAGATATGGCAATTTATATGGGAAATGTGCTGAAGATCCCTGTTCTGTTAGGGAGTGCAACGCCATCGCTGAGCTCTTATGTCAAGTTTCCTCACTGTCGTCTGAAGGGCGGGCACTTCCAAAGTTCAAAGAGATTTATTTTTGAACCGCATAGTGAAGCGATTACGCCGCTGATTGAACAGCTCGTAGAGAAGACTGTTGAAGCAGAAAGTCAGGGTATGGTCTTTATCCCGACCCGTGCCAATTTTAAGTACCTTATCTGCGACAGCTGCGGATTTACCTACGAATGCCCTTACTGCAGTGTCGGAATGAGTTTGCATCGTTATGCCAGGGCTGTGAAGTGTCACTACTGTAACTACAGCGAGCCGATTCCGCAGGTGTGCCCGAAGTGTCATAGCGGCAACCTGACAAGCAGCCGTTTGGGAACGGCTGAAGCTGTGGAGCATTTTAA
>JAYEPE010000182.1:0-2785 GCA_034723735.1 Campylobacterota bacterium
ATCGTAGCTTTTGGATTAACCTGTTTTAGATCAAAAATAAGCTGTGCCAAATCTTCAATTGAATAGATATCATGATGTGGTGGTGGTGAGATCAAGGTTACACCAGGAACTGTATGACGCAGTTTACCAATCAGTGCCGTAACCTTATGTCCTGGAAGTTGTCCCCCCTCACCTGGTTTTGCACCTTGAGCCACTTTAATCTGAATTTCATCAGCAGAGCGCAGATATGCTGGTGTTACACCAAAACGCCCTGATGCCACTTGTTTAATCTTGGAATTACGAATGGTATCAAAACGCTCTTTGTCTTCTCCACCCTCTCCTGAATTTGATTGTGCTCCAATAGTGTTCATCGCCTGTGCTATCGTTTCATGTGCTTCAGGGGAGATAGAGCCTAAACTCATAGCAGCAGAAGCAAAACGTTTGAAAATTGCTTCTTTGGATTCTACTTCACTAATATCAATTGCTTTTTTATCAGATTTAAAATCAAAGAAATCACGAATAAATTTCAGTCCACGACTGTTAATAACTTGACGAAGTTTTTCATAATCATCTGCATCTCCTGATTTTGAGATCGCATGTATTGCGTGGATCACCTCAGGACCAAAATCATGATACTCCTGCCCATTGTAGAACTTATAAAATCCTCCAATTTTTAAAGGGAATATCTGATTAAAGCCATTATCAGCATAAGCATCTTGATGTGCTATTTGCAGTCGTTCATCAATATCATCATAACCAAGACCTGGTACTAAGGCTTGAGAATCCCCAAAACAATCTTCGACAATCTCACGACTTAAACCTAAGGTATCAAAAAGACCTGAGTTTCGATACGATGCAATCGTAGCAATACCCATTTTTGACATAATTTTAAGCAGTCCACCATTGAGGGCAGTATGCACTGATTTCAAGGCATCACGGCAAGTTGTAGAGCAATTTTTACGCTCTGTATGCTGGATAACTGTAGCAAAAAGAAGCTTTGGATAGACCGCACTTGCACCATACGCAATCATTGTTGCTGCACTATGTGAATCAATAACTTCTCCTGTAACACAGACAATAGAGACAAGATGGCGAACTTCTGCTTTTTGAAGTGCTTCATTTAAACGTCCCACAACCATTAACATTGGCATCACACGTCGTGCTTTAGAGAGAGCTTTATCATCAAGAATAACGATACGCGTACCTTCATCTTTAACTGATACAACCACCTCTTTAAGAAGTTTTTCCAAAGACTCTTTTAAATTAGAATCATAGCTTGTATCAAAGCTTGTGTTTTTATATACAGTTTGATAACGTGGTGATTTTATATCACCAAATGATTTTAAAACTTCAAGTTTTTCACTCGTAATAATAGGTGAGATTGATTTCAAACGATGGGCATGATCGGGTTGTTCATTTAAAATATTATGAACTTCACCAAAACCTGTATTGAGGCTCATTACCACTTTTTCACGAATTGGGTCAATTGGAGGGTTTGTTACTTGTGCAAATTTTTGTTTAAAAAAATCACTAAATGAACGTTGCTTATCACTAAAAGCTGCCATTGGTGTATCATCACCCATAGATCCAACTGCTTCTTTTGAATCACGAATCATTGGCTCAATAACTTGCTCAACTATCTCATGCGTGATATTAAAATAGCGTTGCGCTTGAATAATATTATCTGCATCAAAATCACAACTTTTTTCATACTGAAGATCCACATGCTCTTGAAGATAAATCATGTGCTCATTTAACCACTTCATATATGGGTTTGATGATTTAAGATAATCATTAATATCATTGTCTTTTAGTACTTTTCCAAATTTTAAATCGAGACCAATCATCTGACCTGATTGCAGACGGCCTCGCTCTAAAATTTGCTCTTGGGGAATATCAACAACACCATATTCACTTGCAATAAGAAGGGTGTCATCTTTAGTAATGATATATTTTGAAGGGCGAAGACCATTACGATCAAGAACACACCCGATATAACGACCATCAGTTAGTGAAAAGGCAGCTGGACCATCCCATGCTTCAAATACTGTCGATTGGTACTCATAAAAAGCACGAAGCTGTGGGTCCATATGAGGTGCATTTTGCCATGGTGCTGGAATAACCGAACGTGCGGCTTTAAAAAAGTCCATACCATTAGCAATTAAAAATTCAAAAAAGTTATCCGCACTCGCACTATCAGAAGAACCTGGCTGTAAGATTGGTAAAATTCGAGCTATCTCTTCATCTGTAAAGATATCACTTTTAATCGACTCTGATTTTACTTTAACATTGAAACGATTGGCTTCGACAGAGTTAATCTCACCATTATGAGCTACCGCACGAAAAGGTTGTGCAAGTCGCCATTTTGGCAAGGTATTTGTAGAAAATCGTTGATGAAAAAGTGAAAAAGATATTTTAAACTTAGCATCTTGAAAGTCTTTATAAAACTCTTTGATATGCGTTGGCATAACAAGACCCTTATATGAAAGCACACGTGAACTCATTGAAGCAATATAAAAATCTTCATCTTCAACAAAAAAGTGTTCTGACTCTTTACGGCTCAGGTATAAAAGTGCGTCAAAACGCTGTGTCGCCATAATAGAGTTAGGAATAATAAAAAGTTGTATAATAAAAGGTAAGGTTTCAATAGCTTGTGAACCAAGAGCATTAGTATCAAGTGGCACTGCACGCTCAAGAACAATTTTAAGATCATTATTAAGACAGATCTCATTTACTTTGGAGAGTTGCTCTTTATTTTTTGTAAAAATTGAAGCTACTGCGTACATTTTAGGAAGTTCAACACCCT
>JAYEPE010000183.1:0-13491 GCA_034723735.1 Campylobacterota bacterium
CAGAGCGTATGCTAAAGCTCTTTAGAACGAAAACATTTTTAAAAGAGTATTCAAAACTTAAATTTACAGATAAACTTTACATGAAATATGTTGTCTATGTCACCACACTGCTAAAAGAGGAAAATTTACCAATTGAGTCAAAAGACCATCAACTCAAAGGTGAGTGGAATGATTTTTGTGAGTTTCATGTTAGTGGTGATTTACTGGTAATCTACAAAATTAAAAATGAGACACTGTACTTAGCTCGAATAGGCTCGCACGCTCAACTGTTTAGATAAGTCGTATGTAAACAGTGTACAGTTACTACACTGTTTGTCATGCAAAAATCCTTTTAATTTTTTCCTTAAACTTATTTTAACTATCTTTTGTGTAAAATACGCTTCCGTTTTGTATTATTTGGACATTTATTTGAATGTTTGTAAATATTTTTGTGAATATCTACAAGTATTGGTTGCAAATTCAACCTACATCTAAAACATTGCGAAGCTATTATTTTGGAGCTTATCATGAAAGTACGTTCTTCAGTTAAGAAGATGTGTGATGATTGTAAAGTCATTAAACGCAAAGGTATTGTAAGAGTAATTTGCAAAACCGCTAAACATAAACAGAGACAAGGATAAGAATGGCACGTATCGCCGGTGTAGACTTACCTAAGAAAAAACGTGTAGAGTATGGACTAACTTATATATATGGTGTTGGTCTTCATATCTCTCGTCAGATACTCGATGCAACAGGTATCGATTATAACAAACGTGTTCATGAATTGAACGGAGAAGATATTGCAGCAATAACAAAAGAGATTCGCGCTTCACATATGGTGGAAGGTGATCTTCGTAAGAAAGTTGCAATGGATATTAAAGCACTTATGGATATAGGAAGTTACCGTGGTGTTCGTCACCGTCGTGGTCTTCCAGTTCGTGGTCAAAAAACTAAGACAAATGCGCGTACTCGTAAGGGTAAACGTAAAACTGTCGGCGCAGCAGCTTAAGGAGTAACGAATGGCAAAAAGAAAAGTAACTCGTAAAAAAGTTGTCAAGAAAAGTATTGCTCGTGGTATTGTTCATATCGCTGCTTCATTTAACAATACATTAGTAACGATTACTGATGAGATGGGTAATATGATTGCATGGAGTTCTGCTGGTAGCCTTGGTTTTAAAGGTTCTAAAAAATCTACTCCATTTGCAGCGCAAGCAGCAGTAGAAGCAGCAGTAGAAAAAGCTCAGGTTCATGGAATCAAAGAACTTGGTATTAAAGTTCAAGGTCCTGGTTCAGGTCGTGAAACAGCAGTTAAAGCTGTAGGTGCTATCGAAGGTATCCGTGTTACATTCATGAAAGATGTTACACCATTACCACATAACGGTTGTCGCGCACCTAAGCGTCGTAGAGTTTAAGGAGATTACTGATGGCAAGATATAGAGGTCCAGTAGAAAAAATCGAAAGAAGATTCGGTGTAAGCCTTAACTTAAAAGGTGAGCGTCGTCTTGCAGGAAAATCTGCACTTGAAAAACGTCCTTACGGTCCTGGTCAGCATGGTCAGCGTCGTAAAAAAGTATCTGAGTATGGTCTTCAGCTTAATGAAAAGCAAAAAGCCAAATTCATGTATGGAGTATCTGAAAAACAGATGCGTGCACTTTTTGCTGAAGCAAAACGTCGTGCAGGGAATACAGGTACAAACTTAATCACTTTAATTGAACAACGTCTTGATAATGTTGTTTATCGTATGGGATTTGCTTCAACTCGTCGTTTTGCACGTCAGCTGACAAATCACGGTCATATCCTTGTTGATGGTAAAAAAGTAGATATTGCTTCTTACCGTGTAAAGCCAGGTCAAAAAGTTGAAGTACGTGAAAAAAGTAAAACAAATACTCAAGTTGTTCGTGCAATTGAGTTGACAAATCAGACAGGTCTTGCACCGTGGGTTGATATTGATGCTGCAAAAGTTTTCGGTATCTTTACACGTCTTCCAGAGCGTGAAGAAATTGTTATCCCAGTTGAAGAACGTCTAATTGTTGAGCTTTTCTCGAAATAACATTAATATATAAAGGCACTGACGCATGAATAAGATTAAAACATCGCCGCTTCTTCCACAAGAGTTTGTAGTTGAGCAGATCAGCGAAAATGAAGCAAATATCGTCGCTTTCCCGTTTGAAACGGGTTTTGCTGTATCTCTTGCACATCCACTTCGTCGCTTTTTATTAAGCAGCTCTGTGGGATTTGCACCAGTCGCCATTAAGATCGAAGGCGCACACCATGAGTTTGACTCAGTGCGCGGTATGCTTGAAGATATTTCTGATTTTATTATTAATCTTAAAGGTATTCGTTTTAAACTTAATAACGAAGCTAAAGAGACAGAGATTGAATATAGCTTTGTCGGTCCATGTGAAATTAAAGGAAGTGATTTAAGCAATGAAGATGTTGATGTTGTGACTCCTAATGCGTTTTTAGCAACGTTGAATGAAGATGCAACACTTAACTTCTCAATCAAAATTCATCAAGGTATTGGTTATGTTCCAAGTGAAGATATCCGTGAAGACCTTGATGATGGATATATTGCATTAGATGCTTACTTTACACCAGTTCGTAAAGCAACATATAATATTGAAAATATTTTAGTTGAAGATAATCCGAATTTTGAAAAAGTAGTTTTAAATATTGTTACAGATGGACAAATTTCACCTCATGATGCATTTAAAAATGCCTTAGAAGTGATGTATGCACAACTTGCAGTATTTAATAGCGAAATTAATATTCAGATTCCAACTGCTATTGAACGTAACGAAGAGACTCCTGAGTTGAAAGAACTTATGTGTCGTATCGATGAACTCGGCTTGAGTGCTCGTAGTTTCAACTGTCTTGATCGTTCAAACATTAAATATATTGGTGAAATTGTTATGATGAGCCAAAGTGATCTTAAAAATGTTAAAAACCTTGGTAAAAAATCATTTGAAGAGATTGTAGAGAAGATTGAAGAGTATGGCTTTGCTGTTGGCACTGACCTAGGAAGCGATCTTCTTTCTACTTTAAAAAAGAAAATAGAAGCTGAATAAGGAATTCCTATGAGACACCGTCATGGATATCGTAAACTAGGTAGAACAAGCTCTCATCGTGGAGCTCTTCTTAAAAACCTAAGTATTGCGTTAATCGAAAATGAAAAAATTGAAACAACAGTATCAAAAGCGAAAGAACTTCGCTCGCATATCGAAAAATTAATTACTGCTGCTACTAAAGGTGATGCTAATGCTCACCGTACAGTATTCGCCGCAGTACAGTGTAAAGAAACTACTAAAAAATTAGTAAATGAAATTGCACCTCGTTATGCAGATCGCCCAGGTGGATATACACGTATTACACGTACTCGTATCCGTCGTGGTGATGCAACAACTATGGCATTTATCGAACTCGTTTAGAGTTTGATAAATATATTCAAGCACCTCTTAAAGACAAATCCCACAATTTAAATATTATAGTACGTTGCATTAGGATGATACACTATTAATGCAGAGGTAGATTGTTCAGGATGTATCTGAAACGTTTCACTCAATTCTATCCCAAATTCTTCAGGCTTAAGCAGATCAAAAAGAACACGATTTTGTTCTAAATCAGGACAGGCTGGATAACCAAAGCTATAGCGTGAACCTTGGTATTTACTCATCTGTACATCACTTAGCTTACTGCCTTCACCCTCAGAAATATTTAAATCCAAGCGTATCTGTTTATGGGCTATTTCTGCCAAAGCTTCGGCTAGTTCAACACCTAAGCCATGCACTTGATAATACTCAGTATATTTTCCTGCATCGTAGAGCTCTTTCTCATATTCACTCAGTTTAGAGCCAGAACTTACACAAGTCATACCTAGTACATCATGACGATCATGATGGAAAAAATCACTTAAAGCACGGTGAGGTTTTTTGCCTTGACGTGGAAAATGATACTCATGTGATACACGACCGATAATATCCTTTAAGGGCTCTCTATTGACATCTTTTTCACTATTGAAGCCTTCACTCTCATCAAAAACATATAAGGCGCTATCATCGCTACGTACTGGCCAATATCCATAAATAATAGTTGGTTCAAATAAGTCCTCTTCTAAAAATTGAGCTTTAAGACGTTCATATGCTGGCCAAACAACTTCATCAAGTTGTTTTTGATAGGCCTCTTTATCTAGGCCTTTAGAGTTGTATCCCCAGCGTTGTTTAAAAAGAATTTTATGATTTATCCACTCAAATGCCATTTGTTTTTGTGCTTCACTCAGTTGTATTATCCGTCGTCCCCAAAATGGTGGGGTAGGGATATGCACATCACGACGAGGCATTTTCAGCTCTGAAAAAGGAGGAATAACAGTCTGTTTTTTCTCTATGAGAACTTTTTCGATACCCTCTTTGCCGTGTAAATCTGTATCAAAGTTGCCTGCTTCAATACGAGCCATTGCGGTAACTCCATCAAAGGCATCTTTACAATAGAAAATAGGTCCATCATAGTTTACACGACAGTAGTCATCAATAAAACTCCGAGTAAGTGCCGCGCCACCAAGCAAGATAGGGATTGTAATGCCTGCTTCTTTCATAGCAATAAGATTCTCTTTCATAACTTGAGTAGATTTCACTAAAAGTCCACTCATGCCAATAGCTTGGGCATCAGAGGTTTTGAGTGTATCTATGTATTGTTCTAGTTGAACTTTGATGCCAAGATTGATGACTTTAAAACCGTTATTTGAGAGGATGATATCTACAAGATTTTTCCCTACATCATGCACATCGCCCTTCACTGTTCCAAGGATAAGTGTAGTATCTACCTCTTTTTCAGTTTTAGGAAGATGAGGGTTAAGGTAATCCACTGTTGCTTTCATTGTCTCAGCACTTTGAAGAACAAAAGGGAGCTGCATCTGACCTGAGCCAAAAAGCTCACCAACGACTTTCATTGCGCCGATAAGAATTTCATTTACAATACGCTCAGCTCCAAGCTCTTCATAGCAGGCATCAACAAGAGGAATCATTCTATCTTTATCGCCATCGAGCAGAAGTTTGGCGATTTTTTCTTCATTATTGAGAGCATTATATGCCTTATCTTCTACCTCGCCATCAACTGCTTCTTTAGAATCAAAATGATCTATAAAATCAAATAAAGCTTGCCCATCTGGCTTTGTATCAAAGAGAAGATTGTTACAGATATTCTGTTCTTCTTCGCTAATTTTGTTAAGAGGAATAATATGCTTGACATTGATAATAACTGATGTTAAACCAGCTTGAATACAGTGGTCTAAAAAGATAGAGTTTAGATAAGGGCGTGCATCTTTATCAAGACCAAAAGAGATATTTGAAAGTCCTAAAATAGCACCAACTTCAGGGTGTTTAATGCGAAGTTCACGAATGGCATCTATAGTTATAATAGCCGCGTCACGATACTCTTCATCACCACTACCTACAGTAAAAGTTAGCAGGTCAAAAACTAAGTCTTCGGGATTTAGTCCATGTTTCTCAGTTGCAAGTTGATAGATACGTTCAGCAATTTCAAGTTTTCGCTTTAGTGTTTTTGCCATACCCACTTCATCGATGGTTAAACAGACTAAAGATGCGCCATATTTTTTAGCTAACTGACAAACAGTATCAAATTTTTCAATTCCATCTTCAAGGTTTACAGAGTTGATAATAGCTTTCCCGCCAATCTGTTTAAGCGCAGTCTCTAAGGCATCTGTTTGAGTAGAATCAGGCATTAAAGGTAGAGCGATTTTCTGAGCATAACGGCTCATTACTTCGTTCATATCTTTGGTCTCATCACGTCCAGCAAAACCGACAGAGACATCTAAAACATGGGCACCAGCGCGGACTTGTTGTTGTCCAACACTCAGGGTTCCCTCATAGTTTTCAGCTAAAAGCAACTCTCTAAAAGCTTTTGAGCCCGTAGCATTGGCACGTTCTCCAATGAGTAGTGGTGCAGGGTTTTGCATTAGAGGTACGGTATTGAAAAGTGATGCAAGTGAGGTTGCCTGTGAGCCAGAAGCTACTTTAGGAGTCTTACATGTAACACGATCAACTAAGGCGCGAATATGTTGCGGAGTTGTCCCACAGCAGCCACCTAAAAAGCTTACGCCAGCATACTCCAAAAAAGCTTCTTGACGGTCTGCAAATTCATCAGGACCCATAGGGTAATAGCTATAACCCCCACGGTTTTGAGGGAGTCCGGCATTGGCATGGACAGAGATAGGTTTATGCCAAACTTCACTTAAGGCTTTCACATGCTTTAAAACTTGCTCAGGTCCTGTTCCGCAGTTAAATCCTAGTGATAAAATATCAAAGGGCTCTAAAATAGCAGCAATCGTTTGTGCATCCGTTCCTATAAGCATAGTCCCTGCAAGTTCGATAGTAACTGAAACCATAATAGGTAAGTCAGTTTTTTTCTCTTGATTTGCGGCTTCACAAGCATGAAGGGCAGCTTTTATTTGCAAGGGATCTTGGCAGGTTTCAAGTAAAAAGACATCTGTGCCACCATCAATAAGTCCAATAGCACACTCTTTATAGCCTTTAAACATCTCATCATAATGCATATGACCTAAAGAAGGAAGTTTAGTCCCTGGCCCGATAGAGCCTAAAACATAACGCTTATGCTCAGCTGTAGAAAATTCATCACACTTTCTTTTGACAACTTCTGCCCCAGCGCGTGCGAGTTCATAAGCGCGATGCCCAATATCATACTCATCAAGAACCCAATCAAATGCACCAAAGGTATTGGTAGTAAGGAGGTCAGCACCAGAAGTTAGATAAGCATTATAGACAGACTCCATTACATCTACCGCGGTAACATTAAGAAGCTCATTACAACCCTCATTGCCTTCCCAAGCAGATTCTGGTATTTGAGCATCTCTCTCTTGTAGTTGCGTTCCCATTGCCCCATCTATGATAAGTGGACGTGTTTTAATAATCTCTAAAAGTTCTTGTTTTATATTCATAACATTCTTTGCATGTAAAATAATTGTTTATTTTATCTAAGTAGAACATAAAGCGATGTGAAGAAAATCTTTACATGTAAGATATAATAGTAAGAATGTTTTAATAAAGGGACAAAATGAGGACTCTATTAATAGTTTTTATAGTATGGATTTTTTTAGGTTGTGAAGGTAAAAGCTCACCTCAAGATAGTAATGTCTCCTTTGAAAAAGAAGAAAATTATAGTTCTCTAAAAATGCCAATACTCTCTGTCATTGATGAGACGCATCTTTCACACCGAACAGTTTATACTTCTTCAATGGATGATATTTATAAAATTTTTGATGACATTGGTTATGATAACAAAAAATGGTATGAGGGATTACAGATTATTCCAAGAGTATATCTTCAGCATATCTCTAATCGTTGGAGAGAGCAGTCTTCTGAGATTTCAGTTCAGATAAAAAAAGATATCTTTTTTAAACTAATCACTCCTGCAATTTTACGTACAAATGAGTTGATTCAGATAGAGCGCAATCATCTGATTGCTATGGCAAGAAATCCACATAGTCTTAATGATGAGGCAGAGTCATGGTTGCTCAAAACAAGCAAAAAATATAAATTGATAAAAAAAGATGAGAATTTAACTATTGATGATAAGCTATTTGAAGATTTACTAATGCGTGTAGATACTATTGCTCCCTCTTTAGCCTTAGCGCAAGCTGCTGAAGAGAGTGGCTGGGGAACATCACGTTTTGCGAGTGAAGGAAATGCCCTTTTTGGACAGTGGACAACAAGTAAGACAGCGATGATTCCTTCAAAACAGAGAAGCCAATTTTCAAATTTTGGTTTGGCACGTTTTAAAACTCCACAAGCTTCTGTAAATTCATATATGCTTAATCTTAATACTCATAATGCTTATAAAAAGTTACGTGAAAAACGTTTTGAATTACGAAAAGAAGGGAAGGTAGTTACGGGTCTTTTACTGAGTGAAACACTCGATAAGTATTCAGAACGTGGTGAAGCTTATGTTAAAGGCTTGAAAAAGATGATTACATATAATCATTTAGCTCATTTTGATACAGCGAGACTTTGGACTCAAGAAGTGATAATTATCGCTCCTAAAGCAAGCCCAAAAAAGATTGAAAAAATACTAACAAAAGATATGAATCAATCAGACTTAAATAGCTCAAATTAAGAAGCTACTGATTTACACCATTGTATCATTGCTTGATTTGCCGCTGGATTTGGTGCTTCAAGAAATGACAGTACAAAACTTTCACCCATATCAGCCACACCAATAGAGCGAGGTCTTACGGCTAAAACCATAGGGTTTAGTAGCTCTTTACCAAAACAGAAGATGATATTTTTAGCATCACTCATTTGTGGTGCAATTTCACCATCACTAAGTTGTGAAGTGTGAGTATAGTGATCAAAGATACCAATATAGGTTGCTACAGGATGTGCTTTAACACTATTTTGAATTGTCTCTATAATCGCATCTATATTATCAAATTTAGCTTCATCTTTTTTTATTGTAATGGTATGTATTGGATATTTTTCTTTAAATAATTTCTCTTGCATATTTTTCCTTTTTATAAACCTGGAATTCTAGGGATTTTTCCAAGTTTTGAATAGCGACAATAGTGTCCCCAGCCTTTTTTTAGCCAATGCCCAATGAACGGCATCGGTATCATCATGCCACGCTTCTCATCGCGATATACAAAGGCTGCCCCATCACCACTATCCATGACACATAAGATATTAATATGTTCTTGATAGCCTTGCCTCTCTTCTAGGTAGTTATCTTTTGCAGTGATATTGAAAGCAGTCACACGTGCCATAACTTCAGCAACATGTCCTTGTTTTGCGCGCCAATCGGGACCATCCATAGAAGCGATATCGCCAATAGCAAAAACATTAGAGTGTTGTTGCGCTTCACCATCTAAATCTTCAAAGAAGTGATCGGCATGTTCATAATCAACTTCACAATGGTTATTGATATGAATAAATCCAGCTTTGCTCAGAGGAAGATCAGACTCTTTGATAACACTATGACCATCTCCTGCAGGGATAAACATAGTAAAATCACTTTCTAATTTACTATCATCTTCAAAAATAATTCCATCTTTTTGAAACTCTTTAAATTTTTTACCAAAATGACGATGGATATTAAGCTTATCAAAAAACATATCCATCATTTTTAAGGCTTGTGGTCCCATTCTTGCACCTGGTTCTTTCATCGGAGCGAAAAAAGTTAGTTCAAAGTTATCACGAATACCTAGTTTACTAAGCATATGATGCACATTAAAAAGAAGTTCAAAACCTGGACCACCCCGTACAGCAGAGCTATCATTAGGATTACCACCAAAGCCCATAGCAATTTTTCCACTACCTTTGGCAATAAGGGCATTAATCTCATGGCGAATTTCGAGGGACATCTCTGGTGATCCACAGATGGAGAGGGTGTTTTCAATTCCCTTATGTTTCATCTTATGTGCTCCCATAGCAACAACAAGGTAATCATATTCATTAACGATACCAGCTTTTTTAAGCGTTATCTCATTTTGTTTAGAACGAATAGCAGTAACTTCATCAATTATAAGAGTAAATCCATGGGCTTTTTGAAGTGCTTTTAAGTCAATACAAACATCTTCAAACTCTACCTCTTTTGTGGGAACCCAAATGGATGTGGGGTAAATATAAAAGTAGTCTCTGTTACTGACTAAGGTAACATCATAATTTTCTTTACGCAAAAAGATAGCAGCTTCTACACCAGCAAATCCACCACCAAGAATAAGTACTTTTTTCATTGAGAATTCCTATACATTATAATTTTTATTAAGAATAGTAATGAATTTTACATTAAAATGACGTTAAAAATCAAATAATATTACTGTTTTAACGTCAAATTGGGCTTAGAGTTAGGTTTTACATCACTGTTGTATAAAAAGATTAAGGCAAAGTTGTCATAATGAGAAAAAAAATAGGATAGTTATGAAAAAAGAAGTTGCACTTATCGGTGGTGGATGTTTTTGGTGTATTGAGGGAGTTTATTCTAAGGTAGAGGGAGTTATCTCTGCTATTAGTGGTTACGCTGGGGGTAAACGTCCCAATCCCAATTATGAGATGGTATGTACTGGAGTAAGTGGTTACGCAGAGGTGGTTGAAATCACTTTTGATAGTGATATTATCTCGTATAAAGATATTTTAGAGATATTTTGGGAAATTCATGATCCCACAACACTTAATGCACAAGGTGGTGATCGTGGAACACAGTATCGCTCTGTCATTTATTATTATAATGAAGTACAAAAAGTAGAGGCACAAGAGAGTGCTTCGCTCAGGCAAAAAGAGTTACGAGATACTATCGTGACAGAACTAACACCTGTACCGACATTTTATCCTGCAGAAGCCTACCATCAAAACTATTATAAACTCAATCCAAATCAAGGGTATTGTATGATGGTCATTGCCCCAAAGATTCAAAAATTTATGATGAAGTTTTCTAAACACTTAAAGTGAGTTGTGCAATAAAGCAGTATCTTTGGCATTTTGAACTTGAAAAATAGCAATATGGGGCTGTTGTTCTAAGCTTTGGTGAATATGTAGGGTATCACTCAGTTGCTTTAAGATTGAGAGTGTAGTCTCTTTTGATTGCCATGCATCAGGAAAAAGATAGGACTCTCTCTCCTGATAGGACATAATAATACCATCTTCTTGTGGTGTGATTTGGCTAAGGAGATCATTGATATCTTGATAATGTATAGCTTTTAGTGGTGTTAAAATAGAGACTTGAATACTTACATGTAAGTATTCTGATGTGGTAATAGGTTTATGCTGAAGTGACTCAAATGCTGCAACTTTAGCAGTATAGATGAGGTCATCAATTAAGCTTTTATTGGGGTGTAAAGAGCAGTAATGTGAACGTATCTCATCATCTAGATATAAGGTTACTGCTGTTGCCATCTTTTCATTTAACAAGGGGTGAGCCTTTTTTAAATGTGGCACATCAATACTACGTGATGCTTCGAGAACTTCTACAATAGATTGTCTAGCGACTTCAAGTAAGAGTGATTGAGACATGCATTATTATAGCGAATCTTCTTTTATGGTTTTCTCAGGCCAATAACTTATGAGTAGTTTTATCGAAATCATAACAACAATGACTTGAAAGAGTGAGGCAAGAATAAGTGCATAATAATGTAATTTGTCAATACTATTAGCATGATAGGCTAGTGTCGCAAGTGCGATAAGTAAGGTCAATGGCATAGAGTGGCTTAGTCCCATCAGTAGTGCATCACGCAGACCTAAAGAGTGAACAAAAACTAAAGATCCAGCAAGACGCATCATAATCATTGCAAAGCTGATAACAACTGCAGTAAGGATTAATCCATCAACAAGAAGAGCCTCTAAATGCAAGGAGGTACCAATATAGATAAAAAATATAGGAACTATAAAACCAAATCCAAAACTTGCTAGTTTTTCAGGAAGATCATGTTTGTGCTTAAAAAATGTAGGCAAAAACATACCTGCAATAAACGCACCAAAAGCAAGCTCAAGATCCAAGTACATCATCCCCGATATGAGTAAAAAGAGTACCCCGATAGAGAGACGGATATCTTGTTCTTTATTGTCTTGATGGGGCATAAGTGCTAAGGCAACTTCTGGATACCACCAGAAAAAGAGTTGCAGTGCGCGAAAGAGAATAAAGATGAAAACAATAAATGCAACTAAAGCAGCAATAACTTGAAAAAATTCTACGCCTACCCCAAATTCTAGTGAAGCAGAAGCTAAGGTTAGTCCCGCGATTGAAAGGATTTCGCCAATACTTCCTGCTGTCATAGATAGTTCTAACCAAGGCGTTTTTCCAAACTCTTTAGAGAGTGCTGCAACAAGACCAACAGAAATAAGTGGGAGTAAAATAATGAAAATTTTCCCTAAACCAAAATAGAGACTAATCATAATGGCAAGGATATACAGTGTTGCTAAATAGAATAAAATACGCTTCATTAAGGAGGCTTTTGTTTTCAAAACTTTTTGAATATCGACCTCAGTCCCAGCAAGAAACATTAAAAATAAAAAACCTACTTCTGCAACCAACTCAAAAAGATGACTCTCATGTAAAAAACCAAAATAACCTAAAATAGCCCCTAAAACAATCTCAACTGGTGTTGTTGGAATTTGAAGTATTTTCGCAAAAAAAGGCGAAAAAATAAGCACCAGCGAAAGGGTGATAATGAGGACAATATCAGGAGTCATTAATTGCCTACTTTTGTATCCATGGCGATATTAAAACCTAAGCGTTTGAGCATATTAAGATCACTATGGGTATCACGTCCAAGTGTTGTTAGATAATTTCCAATAACAATACTATTGATACCTGCTTTAAAAATCTCGTCTTGACGCTCTTTAAAAGTTATTTCACGTCCTCCTGCTACCATAAGACGATCTACATCACTTAATATTCTACGTGCCAAACGAATAATATCAAGTGCCTCATCTGTGCTTAGCTTGCTTGGGTTTAAGGGAAGGGCTTCATTATGATGATAAAAATTCAGAGGAACCGAAACAGGATTCAGCGATTGGATGGATTTTAGCATAGAAACACGATCATCATGCGTTTCTCCCATACCAAAAATACCCCCTGCAATAAGATTTAGTCCTGAAGCATTTACATTCTCACAGGTCTCATAGCGTTCACTCCATGGGTGCGTTGTGCAGACTTCATTATAAAAAGCCTCTGAGGTTTCAAGGTTGTGATTATAAGCAGAGATACCCGCTTGTTTGAGCTCACGTAGCTGTTCGAGTGACGCGGTACCATTGCAAGCGATAAGGCGTAATCTAGGCACCTCTTTTTGTAGTGTATGTGAAATCTCACAAACAAAATCTAAGGTACTGTCATCAAGCCCTTTATGCGCGGTTACTAAACAAAAACCAAGTGCTCCAAGGGCTTCAAGTTTTCGAGCTTCTTCAACAATAGTAGCTATAGGTTTTTTACGATAACGTTCAATATCAGCACGATACTTCACGCTTTGTGAACAAAACTTACAGTCTTCATTGCATGTACCACTATTAATATTACTAATAGAGCATAAAAAAATCTTTTTACTCATCGGGTTTGTCTCTCAAAACTAAAATGTTGGGCATGAAATTTTTTATCCTCAAGAGGGCGCGTATAATAAGTAACATGAAAATAGGCAGGAACGACTTCAATCATAGCACATTCTGAGAGATTTTTATTGCGAGCGCAGGTTTCACCTGGGTTTAGAAAAAGAGTATTGTTTTTAAAATCACATTCAAATTCGTGGGTATGTCCAAAGATAACTACATCAGTATCAGGAGCCATATAAAAAGGGAGGTGCATTAACTTGAATTTTGCATTAGCAAGTTTAAAGTAGTGGGGCTCTTGGACTAGATTGTATTGATTATGATATGGTGTTAGATTGGCATCATTATTTCCATACACTGCAACGTAGCGCTTACCACATTCACTAAGCTCTTCTAGTACTTTTCTATCACAAATATCACCTGCGTGAATTATAAATTCAGCACCCTCACCGATAAG
>JAYEPE010000184.1:0-1768 GCA_034723735.1 Campylobacterota bacterium
ACGGAATCTATTTTTCCTTCTTGACTCAGAGCATCAATAATTCGTTTTTTAACACTCTCAAGGCGTTTTTCATCATAAATTGAACCTTTTTTTATCTGTAAAAAGGCTGCTTGCGTCTCTTCGTCATTTTCCTTATAGCCTTTCATCTCAATTTTAGAGATAATCGGTTTCTCTTTAAAATTAAAAATAATATCACCATCATCAACATCAACCCAAATATCAGCAAAGTAACCTTGTTTAAAAAAAGTCTTTATCCCTTCATTAATAGCTTCTTCAGAGAGTCTATCACCCTCTTTGAAATTAAGCATACGTTTTGCAACACTTTGTGAAATATGAACCATACCTTCAAATTGAATAGAAGTAACTGTAGTACTTAAAAGTTGTGTAGAGAGTAAGAGTGTAGAAAGAGCAAGCCAAAATCGTATCAAATAATTATCCAAATTTAAAAAATAGAAGAGATTTTACCGCCTTAGTGATTAATATTGCGTAAATATCAAGGCTTTCTAACAATTTTACATGTAAGATTGCATATCTTATATACATTGGTAGGCAAAATGCATCAAATGACATTAGGAATTGTTGGTCTTGGACTTATGGGAGGTTCACTTGCACTTAGCGCAAAAAGCATCCCTTTTATCTCAACTATTTTAGGGTGTGATCATAATGAAGCGCATCAAAAAGAAGCACTTTCACTTAATCTAGTAGAAAAATTTGTGGAATTTGATCTCATTAAACAGTGTGATATCATTATCTTAGCTGTTCCTGTCAATGGTGTTATTAAAACTTTATCTCAATTAGAGGGACTCAAAGATTCTGCTACTATTATTGATTTTGGGAGTACAAAGGAGAGTATAGTCAAAGCAATATCACCTAAGTTTCGCAAAAATCTTGTTGCTTCACACCCTATGACAGGAACAGAAAATTTTGGTCCAAATGCAGCAGTAGAAAATCTTTATGCCAATAAGGTAGTTGTCTTATGCGACCTTGAAAATAGCGGAGAACATCAACAAGAAGTTGCTATTCGTCTTTTTTCTGCCTTGCATATGCAACTACACTATATGCACGCTCATGAGCATGACCGTCATGCTGCTTTTATTAGTCATATGCCTCATGCTATCTCTTATTCTATAGCCAATACAGTTATGGATCAAGAGAATAAAGAGAATATTTTAACACTAGCATCAGGGGGATTTAGATCTATGAGTCGTCTAGCGAAAAGCTCTCCTAAAATGTGGGAAGATATTTTCAGACACAACTCTAAAAATCTCCTTGAAGCGATAGAACTTTTTGAAAACGAGCTTTCTAAAATGAAAAAAGAGATAAAAAATGAAGAGTATGAAGCTCTCAATCAACGCATGCAAGATGGAAATAAATTACAAAGTATTTTTTCGTAATAAAACTGACTAGATGGCAATTTTAAATTCAAGACAAAATCTTGAAGATATTTTAGAGGTGCCCTTTATTACAAAAACTAATAAACACTAGCTCTAAAGAATCAGCTTAATATAATAATAAATTATGTATTATGGCTTTATATTTTTTATAAAAGGTGTTCTTATGCTTACAAAATTACTCTTAGGTTTCGTGACAGCTTCACTACTTTTTAGTGGCTCTGCTCTCGCATGTCAAAAAAACAAACAGATTCGTATGCACATGGGTCAAAAAGTAGGTATGAAGCATGCCAAAGGGAAACGTAACACAAAGCTAATGTCTCCTAAGGGATGTATGCAGTGTAAAAAATAGTCTTATTTCACTTCATCTCTTACAC
>JAYEPE010000184.1:1868-13484 GCA_034723735.1 Campylobacterota bacterium
ATTCGTATGCACATGGGTCAAAAAGTAGGTATGAAGCATGCCAAAGGGAAACGTAACACAAAGCTAATGTCTCCTAAGGGATGTATGCAGTGTAAAAAATAGTCTTATTTCACTTCATCTCTTACACAACGAATATGACGTTTACGTGTTTTAGAGTAGTGATTTACAACACCATCTTCAAAATAGACAAGCCATGCATCGGCTAAATCAGAAACACATATTGAACTACTCCAATAATCTCCTGAAGCAACATTATTGAGTGCCTCAATAGCCGCAGGGTCATTAGCATTAAGATCAATAAGTGAATAAAGTTCCCGTACCGTTGGCAATCGCCAATCTTTTTGCTTGTTCAGTCTTAGGTTATCGCAATACTCTACCGCGTCATCCCAATAACCTTTAACATTTTTAGATGCTACATCATCTTGCCAAATCAAACCTGCTTTTTCATCAGTATAAGTGTTAGCAAGCAATAAACTTACGCTTACAATCATCATCAATATCATACGCATTTGTACTCCTTTGAAAGTATTTTACATTAAAAAAACTTATTATTGTCAATAAAATACTTTTATTTGGAATGTAACTTTAAGGCGATACCTTATAGCGCTTTAAAATATTTTTGAGTTGTTTTTTATCAATAGTGACACTTTTTCCTTCATAGAGTTTCTGCTCAAGTAGATGTACCATTGCAGATACTTCAGCATCTGCAATATGATTTAAAAGAAAATTCAAAATAGATTTTTCATCACGCATATTTAAAGTATTAAGCGTATCATCTTCTTTTTTCAAGCGTTTCCAAGGAATTAGCATACTAGCGATACCCAAGATAAAACCACCAACAAGTGTCATCACCCATAAATAGCTCTCTTGTGTTACGACACGTGTCTCAATAGCGACCTCTTTTTCATCTAAAGAGCGTTCAATATTCAGTGTCTCCTCTTTTTTAGGAGCATTGCCTTTAATCTTTACATGTAAGGCTTCTGTTTTCATACTCTTCACACTTTGCGATTGAGGATCAAAATATTTCACTTCAATAGAAGGGATGGTATAGTCATCTTGTGATACAAATGCCATTTTTTGTTGCCATAAGCCTTGATAGCGTGCATCTTTGAGGTTTGATTGTATAGTGGCATCTTCTTCAAAAATATTGACTCCATCAATAAAAGGCTTGAGTGAGCCTATATCTTCTATATTTCCAGCACCTACAATACGAAGGGTTAAATTGACTGCATCATTAGCTGCAGCTTGTGTTTTATCAAGTGTTGCCGAAATTTTAAAATCCCCAACAAGATTGATTCCTTGAGGTAAGGCTTTGACATTGATATCAAGCTCATTGGTAAAAAAACTACGCCATTGAAGCTGTGGAAACCACTGACCCCAAGCATCTCGTGAACGGGTACGTTGCGCTATCTGAAGTTGTGCTCTGCCTATGTGTTGTTGTCCACTTTTTTGTGCTGCCATAATATAGGTAATCTCAGTAACATGGTACTCACCCTCTTCATAACGTTTACTCTGCTGTTGTGCTTTAATCCAAAAGTTTTTTAGCTCAGGTGGTGCAAATTTTGAATCAACTGCTTGTGCATTTTTACGCTGTTTTAGCTTGATTGTTACCTTAAGTGGTTCACCCACATATACATCTGACTTCTCAGCTTGCATAGTTAAAATAAAAGGAGAATCTTTCGTGATGCTCATCGGCTTTACATGTAAAGAGAGTGCTTGTGTCTGCTCTTGCTTAGCATCAACCATAACACTAATAGGATCAATCGTACATGAAGCAGTTGGCGCAAAGCTATAGCTTAAAACTTGCGCCTTTGTAACGCTACCATTAATAATTTGCATATTGTTACTGCGTGATGTTGATATTACTTTAGTATTACATAGCTTTGAGATTATCGGCTCTTGGGCATCACCACCTTCTACATGTAAACGTAAAATCACTGTCTCACCAAGAGAGATACTCTCACGACTCAATTCAGCTCTCACACCGGCATGAAGCCCTGTAAATAGCACGAATGCTAAAATTATTATACTACCAAGGCTTTTCATTTTTATCTCTCTCTTGTTGACTTTGTTCTTTATTTAATTGATATAGATGTCCTATAGGTTTATCGTTAAGCATCTTTAACCACTTTTGGGCTTCACGTTCACTCATCTTATTAGGATCTTCTTGCATCGCTGCTGCATTTTGCTCATCTTGTTTTTTCTCTTCTTCTGACTTTTGAGCAGCTTCTTGTTTTTCTTGCTCTTTTTGTTCTTGCTCTTTTTGCTTTTGAGCATCTTTTTTATCTTGGTCTTTTTGGTCTTGTTCTCTGTTCTCTTGCTCTTGCTGCTCTTTATCTTGCTGCTCTTGAGACTTCTCTTTTTTATCTTTTGAGTCTTGATCTTTCTTTTGATCTTTTTGCTTATCGCCTTCGTCACCCTCTTTAGGGTTATCGCACTCTTTATCGTTTTTCTGCTCTTGCTCTTTTTGCTTCTGCTCTTCAATCGCTTTTTTAACAGCTTCTAAATTTTCTCGTGTTGGCGTTTCATCTTTAATTTTCAGTGCTTTTTCATAACTCTCAATAGCTTTTTTTAGTGACTCAGGATCACCCTGTTTAGCATAGGAATTTCCTAGATTATGCAAGGCATTAAACTGTAAATCTTTATCCTCACTCTGAATCTGCTCATAACCTGTTGCGGCGGCTTTATAGTTGCCTTTTTTATAATCGGCATTGGCACGATTGTAATGACTTTGGGCATTATCATGTGTTTGAATATACTCACTATAAAGCTTAGAACTTCTATTATAATCCCCATTTTCATAGCTTGATTTTGCCTCATCAAGCACTCGAAAGTCTAATAATCCCGCTTGTGCATCACTTACATGTAAGCCCATCAAGATAAAAACAAGTACATGGGGCATCATAAGTTTTTCACGTCTGCTCATAGATGATGTTGCGATAATGAGCAAGAACATTGCTAAAGCTAAAGGATAATAAAAGAGTGCAATATAGAGCGTCACTTCTTCCTCTTTGAGTTCACGTTTTTGTGTTTTGGCTTGAATCTCTTTGAGCATGGCTTTGATATCGTCTGAACTTGTGACAGATTCAACATAAGCACCCCCAGTTTGTAGTGCCAACTCTTTAATGGCGCTATTGAGTTTACTCACAATAATATTACCGTTTTGTTTGATAAATGAGCCGTCTTTAAGTTTAATTGGGGCACCTTGACGTGTTGCTACTGCTAAGATAAAGATACGAATACCCTCTTCTTTAGCTAAAGCAATCTCCTTGGAAAAATCTTCTTTATCAGCACCATCAGTTAAAATAAGCAAGTAGCGATTATCATCTTCTTTGAGTGCGCCTTTCGCAGAACTGAGCAGTCGAATAAAATCAGTTCCTTTTTCGGTAATAGAGTCTGTATTGAGCTGTTTGAGTAAAAAACGCACTGCCCTATGATCAAAGCTCAAAGGTGATACAAGATAAGCATCTTTGGCAAATGCCATCACACCAATACGCTCTTGTGGCGAGGCTTTAAGCAGATCAAGTATCTTCTTTTTGGCAGCCTCAAGTCGTGTTGGATAGACATCTTGCGCTAGCATCGAATCTGAAATATCAAGTGCAATCATAATATCTGAGCTTTTAGCTTTTATCTTAACCTTGCCATCTTCAATAACAGGTTGCGCTAAGGCAATAATAATCAAGGCAAACATAATAAAAAAGAGAGCATTGCGTGCTTTCATAGTTAGGGTATTTGAATGTACTTGTAGTTTTTCCAAAACCTCTTTGGAAAAATGGTGATGATGCTCCTCTTCTCCAGAGATAAGAAAAAAGAACAAAATTGCCAAAGCAGGCAACATCAAATAGAGAAATTCAGGATGTAAAAAACTCATAACCACCCCTTTTTATTGCGTAAATAGACAAAGGCTAAGAGGAATATAAAAGCTAAAAAGAGAGGATACATGTAATAATATTTTAGATACGAATAACTTTCACGTTCAATTTCTGATTTTTCAAGCTCATCAATCTTTTTATAAATCTCTTTTAACTGCCCTGCACTATGAGCGCCAAAAGCCTCTGCACCTGTCTCTTGTGCAATGGTATTTAAGACCTCAGCATTATATTCACCTCGTGCACCTATACCAATAGGATAGACTTTAACACCCTCTTTTTTAGCCAATTCAATAGCAATATCGAGTGGAATTTTTCCCCCAGGGGTGTTATGTCCATCTGTGAGTAAGATGGCAATTTTGCTTTTGGCTTTAGAGCCTTTTAGGAGATTGACGCTCTGCGCTAGAGCTTCATAGAGTGCTGTATATTTTCCTGCCATTCCTATATAGAGTTGCTCTAAAACACGAGTTAAAATCTCTTGATCGTAAGTAAGCGGGGAGGCTACAAAAGAGTACTGCCCAAATACTACAAAGCCTAGATTGTCATTTTGACGCTCTTTGACAAAATCTGCAACAATAGACTTCACTGCATCAAAACGGTTAGCTCTAGGATTACTAGGATCAAAACCTTGCGCACCCATTGACTGACTCACATCTAATACTAAGGCGATATCATATCCCTCTTCAGGATCTAGCATAATCTCTTCATCTTTGACCGGTGACATCAATGCCAATATCAACAAGATAATACCTAGCCATTTGAGTATAAAAAGAAGTTTCGATTGCACCATTGTTTTTTTGACGAACTGCGCTGTATGAGGAAAATAGATAGAGCTTAAACGCATTCGACACAAACTCTCACATGCAATAAAAAAACCGATAACAAAAGCTATCTTAGGAAATTCAAAATAGAGGCCATCAAACATCAATCATTCCTAAATAAATGTCAAAATATCCCTTTGCTTCATCATCAATAGCATCAACAGATTTTTTATACTTATACGGTGCTAAACGTGAGAGAAGATTTTGATAAGCCTCTTGTTGGCGTTCTCCATCATTGCTAAAAGTATAGGCATATTTAGTAATAGCATAGGCCGCCATTTTTGAATCTGTAAAATCGATTGTCTGCAAATATTTGTAGTGCTCTTTACGTGTAGTTTTCGCATTTTTTTGATTCCAATATTTCCAAACAAAGAAAAAAAGTGCTAAAACAATAACAACTCCTACTACAATAAGCGCAGAGAGATAATAGAGTGAATAATCACTAATCTCTACAAGAGGCTTAATATCATGAAGAGGAATATCTGGTGCGCTTGGCATTGGCTTGGATAGTGGCAGTTTAGGAAGTTGTGAGGTATCCATTATTATCGCCCTTCAAAGAGACGACGCAGTTTTACACTTGCTACATCATCAGTATATATTTTTGTAAAACGCACTTGGTCTTTACGAAAACGCTCATAAAGCTTATGATCATGCTCTGCTACTTTAGCAGCATAACTATTAACGCTACTACGATTAAAATCACCCTCTAGCATCTGTCCTGATTCAGGATCACTCAGTGAGCTAAATCCCATTACAGGAGGATTTTCTTCTAACTTATCACGTACAATAACGGCAATAACTTCATGTTTTTTAGCTAGTAAACGAAAATCTGGAATTTCAAAAAAGTCACCAATAATTATAAGCAGTGATTTACGTTTCAAGCGTTTATATAAGGTGTCTGCCATCATTTTATAGTTAGATTTTTTATTGAGTGCATCAAACTCTAAAACCGATTCGACATACTTTTGTACAGCAAACATCTTTTTACTCGGTTTATCATTTTTGTACATTTTATCTGCAAAGATATAGTTACTAAGCAGATCGCCATTACGCAGTACTGAGAAGCTCAGTAGAGCAATAAGCTCTGCAATAGTCTCTTGTTTAAACTTTTTACTTCCAAAGTGAACTGAACCATTTAGCATAGATGCCATAACTACATTAAGCTCACGCTCTTCACGAAAAATCTTAATATAAGGGCGTTGCATCTTCGCGGTGACATTCCAATCAATATGGCGAATATCATCACCATGATTGTATTCACGCATCTCAATAAAATCGTAACCTTCACCTTGAAAAATGGAGGGATTATTTCCCACCATCTCTGAGAAGACTTGTCGGCGTGCGCGGACAAGGATTTTTTGCAGTTTACTCATTAAGGAATAGGTACCGCTTTTAATACATTTTCAATAATCTGATCTGTTGTAATTCCCTCAGCTTCTGCTTCATAAGTTAAAACAATACGGTGACGCATCATATCTTTGGCAATATAGGCAATATCAACAGGTGTTACAAAGTCTTTGCCACGTAAGTATGCCATGGCTTTTACTGCTTTGAACATATCTATACTTACACGAGGCGAGGCACCAAATTGGATATGCTCTTTCATCTGTGCTAAGCCATAGTTTTCAGGGTTACGTGTGGCATGAACAAGCTCAATAATGTACTTTTCAACCTCTTCATCAACATGAACTTCAGAGACTGCTTTTTTAAGAGCTTCAATCTCTTCAAGACTCACAACTGCTTCAATATCACCAAACTGTTTATTGGCAATACGACGTGCAATTTCAAGCTCTTCTTCTTGAGTGTTATATCCAACATTAAGCTTCATCATAAAACGGTCAAGCTGGGCTTCTGGGAGTTGATATACACCCTCTTGTTCAATAGGATTTTGTGTTGCCATAACAAAAAATGGCGGGGCAAGTTTAAAACTCTCTTCACCAATCGTCACTTGACGCTCTTGCATCACTTCAAGCAGTGCTGATTGTACTTTTGCAGGAGCACGATTTATCTCATCGGCAAGCAAAAGGTTTGTAAATACAGGACCATGTTTGATTTTAAACTCATTATTTTTAGGATCATAAATCTCTGCACCCAAAATATCTGATGGCAATAAGTCAGGAGTGAATTGAACCCGTTTAAAGTTCAGTCCTAAACTCTCTGAGAGTGCTTTAACTGTAGTTGTTTTTGCCAATCCTGGAATACCCTCAATAAGAATATGCCCCTCACATAAAAGACCGATCAACAATCCGTCAATCATCTTATCTTGACCAACTACTACTTTAGAAATTTCTGATTTTATCGCTTCGATTTTGCTATACATGTAACACCTTGAAATTAGTAGGCGAACTATACTAAAGGGAGGTAAATGTTTGATTAATTTACACTTGCCGTTTCCCTCTAACTATGAGAGTTGCTCGCTAATAAATGCTAAAGCTTTCTCTTTTGCCTCAGGAAGCTTAGAGACATCTTTACCGCCTGCTTGTGCAAAATCGGGACGGCCACCACCGCCACCGCCTAAGATTGGAGCAATTTTTTTAATCCAATCCCCTGCTTTGATATCCGCATTTTTCACCCCAGCAGCTAAAAGGACTTTATCTCCTTTGACTTGAAATAGCATAGCTCCAAGAGAGTCATGAGTGTTTTTAAGCTCATCAATACGCTCTTTGATATCACCATTTTGAAGCTCTTCAATAACAACACTCACGCCTGCTATAGTCTTTACATGTAACTCTTCTTTTGAAGCACTCATAGCAGTTGAGAGTTCAGTTTTCAATGTTTTTACCTGCTCTTTAAGACGCTCTACTCCTGCTATTACATCACGATTTTTGACGGCTTCTTCTACCTTGGAGAGTATATGGCGTTGTGCTTTAAAATAGTTATAAGCCGCACTACCACACACCGCTTCAATACGTCTGACACCTGCGCTTACACCACTCTCTTTTGTGATAATAAAAGAGCCGATATTAGCTGTATTTTCAACATGAATACCACCACAAAATTCGATAGAAGCCTTATCAAAACTCACTACACGAACCATATCACCGTATTTTTCACCAAACTGAGCTTTTGCACCACTCTCTTTGGCATCTTCTATGCTCATCTCTTGAGTATTAGCCACGATACCTCGTGCAATTTCAAAATTTACCTGCTCTTCTACGGAAGCTATCTCTGCCTCACTCATCGCTTTAGGATGCGAAAAATCAAAACGCAGACGATTCTCTTCTACGAGAGAACCCGCTTGAGAGATATGTTCTCCCAAAAGATCATAGAGTGTTGCATGTAAAAGATGTGTAGCGCTATGATGTTTTGCAATTTCTAAGCGAGAGATATCTACCCTCACCTCTATCTGCTCCTTTACATATATGGTACTCTTAGCCTTTATTTGAGAGAGATTTAAACCATGAAATTTTCGAGTATCTAAAACCTCAGCACGATTTATTATCTCACCGCTGTCTCCTGTTTGCCCTCCACTTTCGGCATAAAAAGGTGTGCTATCAAGCAGTACCCAACCCTCTTGTTCGCTATGAATACTCTCGATAATCTTAAAGTCTTTGCTTAAGAGTGCAAGGATTTTAGCATCGCTTTGCATCTGTGTATAGCCTACAAATTCATTTTCACCAAACTTCTCAAGGAGCATATTAAAATCACCAGAAATAGCAGCGTCACCACTCCCTTTCCATGCTGCTTTTGCACGGGAGCGTTGTTCATTCATCAGAGCATCAAAAGTTTCTGTATCGAGACCTAAGGATTTTTCACGCAACATATCTTGTGTTAAATCAAGCGGGAAGCCATAAGTATCATAAAGTTTAAAAGCAGCCTCTCCACTAAAGATATCTTTAGTTTTAGAAAGTTCATGATTGAAAAGTGCAATTCCTGATGCGATAGTGCGGTAAAAACTCTTCTCTTCAAGTTCTATAAGTTCTGCAACAATAGTCTTTTTGGTTTTCAAATATGGATACGTCGTTGACATCAGCGAAACAACAACCTCCACAAGTTGATACATAAACGGCTCTTTAAAGCCTAAAAGATATCCATGACGTACCGCGCGACGTAAAATACGACGTAATACATAGCCACGTCCTTCATTAGAGAAATTTATTCCCTGAGAAAGTAAGACAACAGCCGTGCGAATATGATCAGCTATCACCCGATACGAAGCACCGCTTTCATAAATATACTCTTTTTCAATCAGAGATTCTACTTTTTGGATAATAGGCATAAAAAGGGATGAGTCGTAATTACTGATTTTGCCTTCTTTGACAGCAACCACACGCTCTAAGCCCATTCCAGTATCAATAGATGGCTTAGGAAGAGGTGTCATATCTCCATTTTTAGCACGATCATACTGCATAAAAACAAGATTCCAAATCTCTAAAAAGCGATCACCCTCTCCTCCCATACGATCTTCAGGGCCATTAAAATTCTCGGCACCTTGGTCATAAAAGATTTCAGAACATGGTCCGCACGGTCCTGTATCTCCCATCTGCCAAAAATTATCCTTATCCCCAAGACGCATAATACGATCAGGTGCAATATACTTTTTCCAGATCTCTTCAGCTTCATCATCACTATCATGCACTGTTACCCAAAGGTTTTCTATAGGAAGTTCTAAAACTTCTGTGATAAATTCCCAAGCATAGGCAATAGCATCTTCTTTGAAGTAATCACCAAAGCTAAAATTACCCAACATCTCAAAAAAGGTATGGTGACGTGCGGTGTGGCCAACATTTTCTAAGTCATTATGTTTTCCACCTGCTCGCAAACAGGTCTGGCACGAGGTAGCACGTGGGTTTTGCGGGGCAGGAATATCTCCTGTAAATATTGATTTGAAGGGAACCATCCCCGCATTATTGAAAAGGAGTGTTGCATCATCTGGTACCAAAGGAGCACTCTCAATACGAGCATGTTGTTTGGATTCAAAATATTTTAAATAAGCTTCTCTTACGTCCATTTTTTCACTTTACATGTAATATAACGCGATTATAGCAAACTTGGTGTTATAATTACAATATATTTATACAGGAACTTAACATGCAAACTCCAAAATGTAATACTCTTAAAGAGGTACGTAGCGCCATTGATACCCTTGATAATCAAATTGTTGAACTCATAGCCACTCGAAATAGCTATATCAAACAGGCTGCTGGTTTTAAAAATACAGTTGATGAAGTAAAATCTGAGGAGCGTATCGAACATGTTATTCAAACAGCACGCACCAAAGCACTAGAACTGAATCTCTCACCCAATTTGATAGAAGATCTCTATCGTAGAATGATTGATGAGATGGTAGATACTGAAATTTCAGAATTTCGCAATGCCAAGGATCTCTAATACCCTTACATGTAATCAAAGAAAAAGAGAAGAAAGTAGAAGCTATTAAATGTATTTAAGCTTTTCAATAACAATAAAGTCATATTTGAAGGAAAATTATCATATCACGAAGATTGGTTTGTTTGGTTCTTTTGCAAGAGATGAAGCTTCAAAAAATAGTGATGTTGATATCCTTATAGAAATTGATGATAAAATTAAGAATATTCACGATACAAAAAACTCTCTTAAAGAATTTTTATCTCAAGCACTTGAATGTAAGAATTTATGAGATATCTACTTATTCGTGTTATAATACGAATAAGTAGATTAAAATAGGTAGTTATAATATGGAAAAAGTAATTTTATCTCAAAACAGACATTGGAGAGAACCTTATGAGGGTTTATATGACAGGGATCTGTTTCCTGACTTGGTAAAGAAACTTGAAGTTAAACATATACAGGTACTTCAGGGGATAAGAAGAAGCGGTAAATCGACACTCTTTAAACTAATGATTAATCATCTCTGTTTAGAAATTGATTCGCAGGAGATACTGTATGTCAACCTTGATGATCCATTTTTTATTCCTTATTCGGATGATGCCACAAAACTGCATGATGTTATTCAAACAGCACAAAAGCTTACACAAAAGAAAATATCATATCTATTTTTAGATGAAGTGCAGGCAATTAATGGTTGGGAAAGGTATGTCAAAAGTGTTTATGATAATGAAGCATTTAAAAAGATATTTATTACAGGGTCTAACTCTTCACTTTTAAATGGTGATTTAGCAACATTGTTAACGGGACGATATCTGGCTACTAAAGTGTATCCACTCTCATTAAAAGAGATATTGAAGATAAATGATATAACGACATATATGCAACTTGTAGAGGAATCTCCAAAAGTTTTAAACATAGTAGATAATATGCTCAAGCATGGATCTTTCGTAGAAATATATGACAACAAAGAAGAGTTTAAACGAGATATTCTTAGCAGTTACTACGATACTATTTTACTTAAAGACTGTGTAACCAATAATGCAATCAGAGATGTAAAAAGTTTTAAGGAGTTAAGTTTCTACCTTATCTCCAATGTCACATCACTGTATTCATATAGTTCACTTGCCAAAGCAGTTGGCATAAATGATAAAAGTGCCAAAGAGTATCTGTCATATCTTGAAGATAGCTATTTGGTTGATGAGTTGAAGCATTATTCTTATTCTCTTAAAGAGCAAAATAATTCCAAGAAAAAGATATATGTCAATGATAATGGCTTTTTGTCCCTTAGCTACAGCTTTTCTGAGAATAGTGGAAAGCTACTTGAAAATTTAGTCTATACAGAATTGATTAAATCAGGATATGAAATTTATTTTTACAACAAGAATTTTGAATGTGACTTTATAGCTATAAAAGAGGGTAAGAGCATAGCTATTCAGGTCTGTTATGAACTAAACGATCAAAATAGAAAAAGAGAAGAAGGTGGACTCATGAAGCTACCATTTGAAGTAGATAGTAAATATATTATAACTTATAACCAGTCAGAGACTCTTGACGCTATTAGTGTCGTAAAGTTCTGGGAATACTTTGGTGCAATATGAAAGTAGGGTACGCAAGAG
>JAYEPE010000185.1:0-13389 GCA_034723735.1 Campylobacterota bacterium
CAGTACAATTACACAATTAATTAGAAAAAATAGCTTTCAGTTTCAAATATTTTTGTGTCCGCTTAAATTAGAAAAGTCTTGAAAGTACCACAAAGGGGTTTGTCATGAAGATAAGAGTCTATTATGAAGATACTGATGTAGGTGGAGTGGTTTATCATTCAAATTATTTAAATTTTTGTGAACGGGCTCGGAGTGAGTTGTTTTTTACACAAGGGACAACACCAGCACTTGAAGAGGGACATTTTGTAGCCTCACATCTTGAAGCGAATTTTTTTAAACCTGCAAAGCTTGCAGATGTCTTACATGTAAGTACAAAACTACTGAAGATGCGAGGGGCTTCATTTACTTTATATCACGAGATTTATAAAGATGAAGAGAAACTTTTTGCAATGGAAATAACACTAGCGCATATTAATTATGAAGGAAAACTTATACGCATGAATAGCCGAGTAAGAACGCTTCTAGAGTCCTTCATCGACCAATAGAAATTTTGAGAAACCTGGTTCAACAAGAGTAATGGGATATTCAATCTGTTTATCGATCATATCTAGCGGATATTCACGTTTATTCTCACTTGCAAGATAATAAAAATAGTCAATACCTACGGTTGTTGCATAATTAATCCAATCATAACTTATATCATTATTAAGAAGATTATTAGCTTCAATCATCACATTGTTTTCAATATTAATTGAATTAGCGATAATCATATTTTTCCTATCTTTTGCTTGAGTAATACTGAAGATTAAAGGGTCATAGTTTATCTGTGTTGAAAGTATATTGGTAGTGTTGACATCGTACAGAGTAATTTGAGACATAATCATACTACTTTTAACAATAGGTGTATTAAGAAAAAATGTCCCAAAATCAATTTTTTTATTTTCATGGAGTTGTTTTTTTAAGTTTGAAGTTCTTTGATCGATACCATAACTATAGATATGCTTCGTAAGAGACTCTCCTTCATGTAATAAGTACGCGTCTCTCGTCTTCTCTTTGAGCGTTTCTCCTAATGTTGATTGATCATAATACACTACTAAAGGATCGCAGGAGTAGCTCATCAATTTATCTATCTGTGCTTTATAATCAATGCCTCCAAAATAGATGTCTGATTGAGTAATATTTAAATCACTTTTATTAACTGTTGGAATATAAACTGTTAAGTCTTGGGTCTGTTTTATGAGGTTTTGAGAGCCTTGGATTGTTAATGGCGCAATAAGATAATCATAGCCTTGTAAAATGATTTTATTTAATGCCTGCGCAATAGCTTGCGAGCTTTCATTTTCAATCTGAAAACTTTTTAATTCATAATCGATATTTTGAGAGAGAAGATAAGCAAAAACAGCATTGCTTGTTGAATAGGCATAGCGTCCAATCTGCTTATGAGGTAAAAGAAGTGCTATGCGTAAGGATCGATTTGAATAATTGAGTGCACCAAGGTTCAAGAGAGTAGTATGAATAAGGCGTGATTCATTAAGACTGGCATCATCAAGAGTGTCAGGGGCATGTGCTAAAAATGAAAAAATTTCTCCATAGATAAGATACTCTTCTAAACATTTGTTGTTGCATGTTTCAATATCCAAATTTTGAATATAGGTTTTAGGAAGAGGCAATTTAGAGACAAGATAACTCTGAGCATATACAAAAAGTGGCAAAAATATAAATAGAAGTTTCAAAAAAGGGCCTTTATAGTTTTTAAATCATGGAGTGTAATATTCCTAAGAGAAGGATTTCTCAGTAAATAGGCTGGGTGGTAAATAGGAACAATTATCGCATTACCAAACTTAATACTTTGCCCCCGAATCTGTTCAAATGGCGTGGTGTCATTAGTGAGCATATGATAGACCTCTTCACCTAGAGCAATAATAATACGAGGCTTAATAAGCTCAATTTGCTTAAAAAGATAGGGCTTACAACTCATTATTTCAGAATTTGAAGGAACTTGAGTACCCAAAGGTTTGCATTTAACACAATGGGTATAAAAAATATCTTTGAGCTCTAGTTGTAAAACATTTTCGACCATTTTTTGCAAACTTTGACCGGAGCGTCCAACAAAATAACTTCCACCCTCATCTTCAGCTATCGAAACAAAGGCATCAATAATCATAAGATCAGCATCAAGATTACCAATACCGCCTAAGCTTTGCGTACGAGATTTACTTAAATCACACAGATGACACTTTGCAATAAGTTGTTGCATAGCCAACATATCATCAGGAAGGTCACCATCATTTTTATGGTTGATAACAATAGGATCGATATAATCAAAGCCTACTGCTTTTAAGCGATATAGATTTTGAAGTACTAGAAGATTTTGAAATGAGCGCATATTAATGGGAGTATAGCAATTTTTGATTATAATTACAAAAAAATTTGGAGTTTATCATGGGACAAAAAGCATTAGAGAAGAAAAAAGCTAAAGAGATGCAAAAAGCAATCGCTACTTTACAAGACGAATTGGGTAAAGAAATTATGGAAATTTTTCAGACTGCTAAAAAACCTTTAGACCTTGCAGAAATTATTGCACTCTATCCTGAAAATGCACGTAGAGCTGATAATGACGCGGCAAATTTAAAACGTTATATTCAGATGGGACTTGGTCCAATGGTACAAAATGGGGTATTAAAGCAACTTCCTATTGATACTGAAGGAAAACACCGTTTAGAGTTAGTGTAAAGCGCTATTATGCAAAATGACTTTATTCCTGAAATTGAGATAACCCCAACACTCTATTCCAAAAAGTGTAAGATTCTCGCATGGCTACTTATGGCTTTACTAAAAAGTGCCAACTTTTTATTTGCACTTATTATCTGGTATAGCTATGACTATTTTTTTGCAATTGCTAGTTTTTTGATAGGCTTTATTGTTATGGGAATTGTTCGTTCTAAACTGCGAAATTCTGCCATACCATTAAAACAACAAGAGTATCAATATAGTGATAGAGAGATAGCTACATGGTATCTAGCACGACGTATCTGTTTTGAGGTAACTCCTTAATGGCATTGATTGATTTACTTGATATATATAAGCATTACGAAGCACAAAAAATTCTTTCAGGCATTAACTTTCATGTCAACGAGAGTGAACGTATTGTTATTGTTGGTAAAAACGGGAGTGGTAAATCCACGCTTATGAAAATTGTTAATAATACTCTTGATTATGATGAGGGTGAACGCATAACACGTCAAAATCTTCAAATTAAAATGCTCTCACAAGTACCTAAATTTGAGGCAGGACATAATGTAAGAGAAGCAGTTGAAGCTGGTCTCGATAATCTTCGCGTTGCCAAAGAGCGATTTGAAAGTCTCTCTACTGAACTCTCATCTGATTTTGATAATCCCCTGCTTTTAAAAGAACATGCAGAGCTTTCTCATCTACTTGATCATCATAATGCTTGGAATCTTGATGATAAAATTGAACGAATAATCCAACATTTTCAACTCAAAGAGTATGAATTTAAAGATGTACAAATGCTTAGTGGTGGAGAACAACGTCGTGTTGCTCTTGCCTCATTGCTCCTTCAAAAACCTGATGTTCTTTTACTTGATGAACCTACCAATCATCTTGATGTTTATATGGTTGAATTTTTAGAAGAGCTAATTTTAAAAGAGAAATTTACCCTTGTTTTTATCTCACATGACCGTTATTTTATCGATCGCATAGCTACAAAGACTATTGAAGTTGAAGATACAAAACTCCGTGAATACCGGGGTGGTTATAGTAATTACCTTGAACAAAAACAAGAGATACTTCGAACCATGCAAAAACAGCATGATAATCTACTGCGTCACTTAAAAACTGAAAATGAGTGGTTTGCACGAGGTGTACGCGCACGACTCAAGCGCAATGAGGGGCGCAAAGAGCGTCTGATGAATTTGCGAGAAGATGCTAAAACAAATCCTGCACAAATTCGTAAAATGAGAGTGGAACTTCAACGTGAAGCCAAACATTTTAACCGTGATAAAAGTATCAATAAACAAAAAATGCTTTTTGAGATAGAACACTTAGCCATCACTTTAGGAGAAAAAGTTCTCATTACAGACTTTACAATGCGAATTTTACAAAAAGATGTTATTGCTATTGTTGGTCCTAATGGTAGTGGAAAATCAACCCTTCTCAAAGCTCTTCTTGGACGCTTACAAGCTACGAGTGGAACTATCAAACAGGGTGAATTTGCTATTGGCTATTTTGACCAGCATAGAGAGATGTTAGATGATTCAAAAAATCTCATAGAGACTTTTTGTCCTCATGGTGGTGATCGTGTTGAAGTCCGAGGTAAAAACTATCATGTCTATGGTTATCTTAAAAATTTTCTCTTTCCACGAGAGTTTTTAGATAAAAAAATTGGCTCTCTTAGTGGGGGTGAAAAAAATCGTGTTGCCCTTGCCCTACTCTTTACTAAAAATGTAGATTGTCTTATTTTAGATGAGCCTACAAATGATTTAGATATTCCTACTATTAATATCTTAGAAGAGCAGTTGCAAAACTTTCCAGGGGCTGTTATGATTGTAAGTCATGATCGTTATTTTATTGATAAAATTGCTAAGAAACTTTTTATCTTCAAGGGCGATGGCAGCATTGAAGAGTCCCATCAAAACTATACTGAGTATCTTGAATTTGAACGTGAAATTAAAACCTTAGACGCTATGGAGAAAGAGAATATACTCGTAGAAAAACCCTTACATGTAAGAGAAAAAAAAGAAAAAACACTCAAGCTAAGCTACAAAGAAAAAGAGGCATTAGAAAAACTTCCTACTGAAATTGAGCAACTTGAAGCAGAGATTGAATCTCTCAATAACTGTTTAGCAGATCCAGAATGTTATGCAGAAAAAGGTTTAACACTTTTGGCAAAAGAATTAGAAATCCTTGAGTTAGATTATGAAAATAAAATTGAAGTACTCCTTGATATTGAAGATAAACAAGAGAAGATAGATAGTTTTAAGGTGGATTTACATCACAAAGTATTACAATAGCTCTCAATAACTTAAGGTTTTAATCAGGAGTGTATTATGTTAAAAGATTTATCTATCTCTACGAAAATAAATATCCCCTTCTTTATAGCTGTTCTTATTGGCTTTAGTGTTGTATTACTTTTTGCATATATCTCATTAAATGAAATGGAAGATGTTGCTTTAAAAAATGAATCAAACAAATTTAATATTGCCTTAAATGATCAACTAAAATCCAAAGAGAATGTTTGGATTACAAATGCTATCCAGCTCTCAATGAATTATGACATTATAGATGGTTTATATAATAAAAATAGAGAAAAGCTAACAAAAACTTTTGCAAATATTGGTGACGTATATCGTACTAACACTCCCTTTAAAAAAGTAAATATTCACTTACTAGACACATCCTTAAACTCTTTTTTCAAATCATGGAAACCAAAAAAATTTGGTGAAAATTGGGGTCATCTCCACTCTTATAAAAAAGTCCTTAGTTCAAAAAAACCACTTGTAACAATAGAAGAGGATGCAAAAGGTTTAAGATTAAGAAGTATAGCCCCTCTCTATAGAGATGGAGAGCTTATAGGACTTCTTGATTTTAGTGGTGGGATTAATAATTTTGGAAGTGCTTTAAAAAAGAGCGATATAGACTTTTTGTATTTTCTTGATGGAAGCTTCTCTTCACTCGTTACAAAAGATTTATACAAAAAAGATACTCATCTCTTATCTAGTTCAAAAAATATAGATAAAGAGTTTTTTGCTTATGTAAAATCAAAAGATTTTTCTTTAGCTACAGCAATACAATCCGATTACCTTTTGGATGATAAGTATTTTACACGTGCACTTAAACTTAAAGACTTTAATGGCAAAGTTATAGGATATGGGCTCTTTGCTACACAAAGTAATATTGTATTACAATCTATGGACGCATCTAAAAGTGCGCTTATAACGCAAAGTACTATCATTTTTATAAGAGATATCTTACTATTTCTATTTGTTGTTATGATGATTAAGCTTGTAGTTAGCAATCCTATTCGTGAACTAGACAAAACGGCTCAAGATTTATCATTAGGAGATACTGATCTATCAAAGAGGGTTAAAGTCTCTTCATCTGATGAAATCGGAAAAGCAGCCAATAGCTTTAATATTTTCTTAGATAAGGTAGAAGAGATTGCACAAGATGCACAAAATGAAGCAAATAAAGCAGAAAAAGCAGCTCAAGAGATACAAGACGCTATGCAACACAATGATATGACTTTAAAACTTTCTCATGGAATGATAATGGGATCTATTGATAACGCCAATAACCTTCGAGACAGTATGCGTAACAATATAGAAAGTGTTAATGATGTTAATGATCTCAATGCAAAAACTGGGAATGTCATTCATGACGTCCAAGAGCGGACAGACGAGATAGTCCATATCATCACAAATATAAACGAGATGAGTAATGAATCTCGTAGCACCGCTGATGGCTTAAGTAGTAACGTTGAAGATATTAGCAATGTTATCACTCTCATCAAAGATATCTCAGATCAAACTAATTTACTCGCTCTTAATGCTGCCATTGAAGCAGCACGTGCAGGTGAGCATGGTCGTGGTTTTGCTGTAGTTGCTGATGAAGTTCGAAAACTTGCTGAACGAACACAAAAAGCGACGAGTGAAGTAGAAGCCAATATCAGTGTCTTAAAACAAAACTCTATCGGTATGCTTGAGAATAGTGAGAAAATTGAATCATACTCAACAGACTCTCAAGACAAACTAGAACTTTTTAATACTACTCTTCATGAGATGATTGATAATGTTGAAAAAATAAAACTCGGAAGCGATCGCACTTCACACGAACTCTTTAGTAATATGGCTAAAATCAATCACATGATTTACAAAAACTACACTTACTCATCTACTCTCGAAGGAAAAGTCGATACTAATCTTGGTGATCATAACGCTTGTGAATTTGGAAAATGGTACACAGATGAAGGGAAAAAAGTATTTGGAGAAGAACCAAGCTATAAAGAACTCGCAGTATATCATGAAGAGGTTCATCAAAATATTTCCAAAGCAATGCACCTCTTAGAAAAACATTCCATAGAAAATGCTGATGAGATTATAGCCCTATTTAAAAAGACTGAAGAGTCAAGCAGTAAACTCTTTAACAGTCTCGATCAGCTTGTTCACACCTGATAATCTACAACTTTAGAGCTCGTAGTTACCTCTTTAATAAAGGCAACTACCTTTAAATGTTCGGGGTGCACACGGTAAATATCTAAGCCTGCTTCATCCTCAAACGTTGAATACAACGATAAATCAAAAGCACGTTCACTTGGAATAAAGTTAATGCCTACTTCCATTTTCTGCAATGGATCTATTTTATGAAGTAAGGCTTCTAGCATCTCTTTAGTTTTTTCTATGTGAGCTGTTTTATTTTCATCTTTAAACTGAAACATTACAATATGTACAATCATTATTATCCTTAGGAATTAAAATTTAATCATAAACTACAACACCATAGTGATCATCGATTCTATAAAATGTTGAATTTGGAAAAATTGGTAACTCATCAAGTTTACCTAGGCGTATCATACTCTTTTTTTTGACACGAATATCATATTCTAGAAAAAAACGTTTCATATTTACAAATTTAATATCATTGACAAATTTATACTCAAAACTATTATAAAGACGCATCTTTTTAAAATTAAAAATATGACTGTCCATGTTGAGTTGTGTCGAAGCATATTGTGTTGGAAGATAGCCTGATAGATTCGTAAGGTCTTCTTCGATATAAGCATATTTTTCAGGCAAACTCTCTTTTTCCAAAAAAAGATAGCGATTGAGTTTTAGTGAAGGTGTATTGTTCCAATACTTATAAGCAGGGGCACTCAGACCTAATTTTATATAGATCTCTTTGTAGAGCCACTGCTTATCGAGGACATTATAAAATGCTGACATGGTCTAACTATACCAGAATATGTCTCCAAAAGATATAAGCAATACATACAATAAGGAAAATTCCTATAAGATTGAGTACTAATCCATACTTTGCCATGGTTTTAATATCTATCACTCCGCTTGACATCGCAATTGCATTAGGAGCGGTTGCAATGGGCAACATAAAGGCATAACTCGCACATACTGTTGCTACCATCATAAAGAGTGTTGTATTAATACCTGCTTGTTCGGAAACAGCATATATTACAGGTAACATAATGGAAATCAATGCTGTATTTGAAGTAATCTCTGTCGTAAATGTAATTAAAAATGCGATACTAAGTAGAAGCAAAATAGGCATTAACGTAGTAATATCAAGCAAATACGAAGCAAAAACATCTGCAAGTCCTGTTTGTGAAAAGCCTTTTGCAATTGAAAATCCTGCACCAAAGAGAAACATAATTTGATACGGTACTTTATGGGCATCATCTTTCCACATTAGTTGATTGAGTGGTGGCAAAAAAAGTGTTAAACCTGCTCCAAGCAAGATAAGTGACTCGCTCATACCTAAGCCATTCCAATAGGGTCGTATTGGAGCATTAACCAAAAGAAGTGTAATTAAGCCTCCTAAAACATAAAGTACTTTTTTCTGATCAGCATTTAAAGGAGGAACATTCACATCACGCTCAATCTCAATCCCCTTAACTCCAACACTCAATACAAAACCTGCCACTAAAAACATACTAAAAACAAGAGGTGCTACCATCCACATCCATTGGAAAAAAGGAATAAGCTCCATCCCTTTTTCTTCCATGATTCCCATTAAGATAAGATTGGGAGGTGTGCCAATAGGTGTTAAAATCCCCCCAATACTAGCACCATAAGCAATAGCCAAGGCAAAACGCATTTTTATTTTAGGATCTTCAGAGAGAAAAAGTGCAATAGAGATTAAAAGCAAGGTTGTTGTTGTATTTGAAAGTACTGAACTTAGCAGTCCTGCGGTTATGGCTAAAGAGAAGATAATTCCGCGAACTGTTGAGGGAAAAAGCCCTAAAATCTTATCAGCAATCCAGTGGTGTAAATTACTCTTTTCAACTGCAATTGCTAATAAAAATCCTCCTAAAAAGAGATAGATAATAGGATGTGCATAGTTAATTGTTGTCTCTTTTACTTCTAAGATAGAAAAAGCAGGAAAAAGAAGTATAGGAAGCAGTGATACTGCTCCTAAAGGTAAAGCTTCATTACTCCAATAAGTTACTAAGAGTGCGATAATTCCAATAAGCGAAGCCTGTGTCACTGTTACAAAATTGATTGCAATGATAAAAAATAAAAAGCCAATACCTAAACCTATGAGTAACTTTATACTCTGCTCTTTTGAGCTCATAATTACTTCTCTCATCTTCTTAATAAGTCCTTTAAGGTGTCATGAGGACTTTTACCCTCTAACATTTCATATACCTCTGTTGCAATAGGCAAGTAGATATCTTGCTCTGTAGCGATTACATGTAAGGCATACGAAGTTCCTATCCCCTCTGCTACTTCACCTAACTCTTCAAGAATCTCTTCTTGCGATTTACCAGCAGCAATGCCTAAGCCTACACGATAATTTCGTGACATAGTTGATGAAGCTGTTAAGAAAAGATCCCCTGCTCCACTCAATCCAATAAAGCTCTCATCTTTTGCTCCATATCTTTTACCAAAACGTGCCATTTCAACTAAACCTCTTGAAATAAGTGAGGCAGCCGCATTTTTTCCTAAGCCTAAACCTTCACATACACCCGAAGCAATGGCAATAACATTTTTATAAGCACCTGAAACTTCCGCACCCATTACATCATCACTCACATAAGCACGTATAAAACTTGGGAAAAATGAGGCAAATTCTAAGGCAGTTTGTTTACTCTTGGAATTAATAACAACCGCAGTTGGTAAGGATTGCATCACTTCCACTGCAAAAGAAGGTCCTGAGAGAAAGGCAATATTCTCTTGGGGAACATAAGGAGCATAAATTTCATTTAAAAAACGCCCACTTGAGGCTTCGATACCTTTAGAGGCTACAAGTACCTTTTGTCCACTATAAATAAAATTTTCTTTTAACCATAAAGCTATTTGTTGCGCAGGAATAGCAATAATAAGATACTTACATGTAAGGACCTCTTCTAAGGTAGTAAAACCCTTAATATCACGAACAGAGCGAGAGGTAATCAATGCTTCTTGCTTAGTAGAAATAGCATGATGCAATGCAGTTCCCCATTTACCGGCTCCAATGACTCCTATCTGTTTCACGACTACCTCCTATCTCTTTTTCAAATATTTTTATCTCTTTTTCGTAACCAACAACAACTAAAATATCACCTACGCATAAAAAATGATTATACCCTTTCGCTGTAAAAATAAATGTACTCTGAAGTTGCTGATCAACAATTGCAATTAAAATGACACCATATTGCTCATTATGAATGATATCTTGTAGTTTTACTCCAATAATATTTGATGACTCTTTTAAGCTTATTTGAGCAATTTGAAGATCACTTTTTTCATAAAGTATTTTATGTAAGACATCAGTTACAACAGGTTTTTCAAGAATTTCAACAATAAGATTAGCAGTCATCTGTAAAACAGGTAAGACCTTATTGGCACCTGCCATTTTTAATTTATTAGAACTCTCTTGATTTTTAGCTAAGGCAATAATATAAAGTTCTTCAAAACTTGCACGAAGAGAGATTGTTAAAAAAACATTTTGGGCATCATCTTGTAAAGCGGAAAAAACAATAAACTCTTGAAGATTGTGTTTATCTTGTAAATCTTCCCAATCATCGCCAAAATCAAAAATAGTTGCATTAAAACCATCATCAAGTGCTCGCTCTTTTTCATCTTCATCTGAAACATAGATATATACTTCTTCATAGCTCTCTTTGAGTTGTGAAGCAATTTGCATTGCAAATTCGTTATAACCAAAAACTAATGCATTATTCATCATAATATAGACTTTGTATGAAGAGATTTTCGTAACTCTCTTATTAAAATATTGCTTCCCATTACAACTAAAAAATCTCCTAAAACTAATTGATAGCTAGTATTAGGTTTAAAGAGAAATTTCTTGCTCTTTGCACTATAAATTCCAAATAGAACAACACGCTTTTGAATCATATGAATATCTTCAAGTGTCTGATAATTTTCAATAATATACATATCAACAATAATCTCATCTGTAATGATATCACTATGCTCTGAGCGCAAAAGATGGATAGTTTCAAATGCAACAGGCTTACCACTATACTCCTTTGCCACTAAGCCCACAAGTTCTTGAGCGTATATAATTTCATTGATACCTGCTAATTCAAGCTTTTTTCGATTATTTTTATGTTTTAATAGAGAGAGCAACATAACCTCTTTATTTATCGAGCGTATTGTTAAAGCTGTGTAAACATTATCAACATCATTATCACTAAGACAGAGAATAGCAGCAACTTGAGTATCAAAGTTAAGATCTAAAAGTTTGTAACTTCCTAGAGATCCAGGATCAAACTCCAAAGCTGTTAATTGATGACTTTTTGCCTCTTTAATTGATGCAGTATTTTTATCTAAAACAACAACTTTATTACCGCTATGACGTAATTTATTAGCAACACTTTGCGCAACCTCACCATAACCACAAATAAGATAAAAATTTTTTAAGGCATTGACATCATTAAGCATCTTATCTTCAACAATTTCATCCATCTGCTCTGTAAATGCTGAGACAATAATAGAAGTGCTAAACGAAAGTACCGCTATACCTGAAATAATAATCATCATCGCTACCGCACGACCTTCAAAAGAGACGGGGGCAAGATCACCATAGCCAACTGTTGATATAGTTACCAATGCCCAATAAAATGCCTCAAAAAGTGTATCTATAGGTGAGTCTTGGTTATTAGCTTCCATAACATATATGAGCACACCCGAAACAAAAACCACAATAGTTGCAAAAATAAAAAGTGTAAAAAGTTCAAATTTTTTATGCGTTAAAACAGAAAGAAGATGGCGCATACTTCGTGTATATCGAAAAAGTTTAAAAACTCTAAAGATTATAAAAATACGTAACAATCGTAATTGATGGAAAAACGGCATAATAGCCAAAAGATCAATAATAGCTACAGGAGATTGTATATACTCAAATTTTTTTAGAAAAATCGCTTTCATAGCAACTGAAAGCTTAAAAGGACTCTGAATAAATTCATCGTGTTCATACTGCTTAATGATAATTTCACTGTTACTATTATAAACCCAAAGACGTAAAAAATACTCTATTAAAAATATAAAAGAGATAATATAGTCATTAAAGATCATCTGCATGCCATCAATACCATATTTAACTTCTCGAATCAATATAAAAACAGATGCAAAAATAAGAAATATCATAAAAGCATCAAAATACTTTTTATAAGTGAAATGATTATTTTCTAAAAGATTATAAAAAAATGTTTTTATTTTTTGATAGGAGCTGGAGCCATGAAGATAATAGGCACTTTTAATAAGGGTATGTGAAAAAAGTCTCACTCTCTACCCTAGCTTACTCTTAACTATTTCATTCACTGCTTGAGGATTTGCTGTTCCCTTTGAAGCCTTCATAACCTGCCCTACAAAGAAGCCAAAGAGTTTCTCTTTACCGCCTTTGTACTGTTGCACTTTATCAGGATTTACAGTTAATACATCATCAACCATTTTTTCTAATGCACCAGCATCACTTACTTGTTTCAAACCAAGTGTATCGATTACACTATCAACATCACTCTCATTTTCCATCAAGTAATCAAGTACTTCTTTAGCAGCTTTTCCACTAATAGTTTTATCTTCAATACGTTTAACAAGCATCGCTAAAGTAGTCGCATCAATAGGTGAATTTTCCAAAGTCACTCCACCTTTTAAACGTGCTTGAAGCTCTACAGTTAGCCATGTCACAGAGTTTTTAGCTCCAGCACCCTCTTCTATCATTTTTTCAAAGAAGTGTGCCATTTCAAGTGAAGCTGTTATGACAGAAGCGTTATACTCATTCATACCATACTCTTTTACAAAACGTTCACGCTTCGCATCAGGAAGCTCTGGAATATTTGAAGCTGCTTCAAACATCTTATCATCTATAACAGCTTTGAGTAAATCAGGCTCTGGAAAATATCGATAGTCTGCCGCTTCTTCTTTTCCACGCATTGAACGTGTCTCTTGTTTTATCTGATCAAAAAGACGTGTCTCTTGGAAGATTTCTTGCTCATATACTCCATCTTCCCAAGCCTCACTTTGACGTTTGACTTCAACTTCTATCGCTTTTTGAATAAAACGGAAACTATTAATATTTTTAATCTCTACACGAGTATAAAGTTTTTCATCACCATGAGGACGAATAGAGACATTTACATCAACACGAAATGAACCCTCTTGCATATTCGCATCAGAGATATCTAGATAACGTACAATAGAGTGTAACTTTTTAAGATAACGAATCACTTCATCATCATTTCTCATATCAGGCTCT
>JAYEPE010000186.1:0-2754 GCA_034723735.1 Campylobacterota bacterium
TCAGTTTTACAATTTCATAGGAGCGTAGCGTATCGACACCACCGTTGCTGTACCAGGTGTTATACATGCTTAAAGGTTTTTCGTTCTCATAGGCCTTTACCAGCAAAGCACCATAACCGACCATCATATCTTCATGATTTCCCATGACACAAAGGTGACTGTTTTCACGTACAAACTTGACTACTTCGGCACTCTCTCTACCGCGGTCGATAAGATCGCCGACAAAGACAAGTTTGACATCGTGCGGCAGTTTGTCAACCAAAGCCAAAAGGGTTTTGTAGTACCCGTGGACATCACCTATGACGTAGTGCATTTCACTCCCCTTTTCAAAACATATTAACTATATGAAACTTAGTTATTTATTCTTTCACTGACTGCCATATTTTACAGTGCTTTAATATTTTCCAGTGTTTCATAGGCTTGTATGCGTTCGAGTTCTCCACTGTTTTCGTCTTGATTGATCAAGTAAAAAAAAAGCTTCTTATACGCCTTTTTACGAAGCGTCTTGATGGATTTCCCTCTCTCTACTATAAGAGGTTCTTTCGTAAGCAGCAGTTGAAAAAATGCCCCTTTTTCATCTTCGCCAAACGACTCTTTGAGGGTTAGTTTTCGTGATACAGCTAAACTTTTAGCCATCTCTTGGTAATTGATGGTGATGTTGGAGTCACTATTGAGCGACTCGTGAAAATGCAGGAAAAACTTCTGCATTAGTTTATGAAAGAGCTCCGGATTCTCTTTTTCAAAGACATAGCAAAACCCGTAAAAAAAGTTTCGCTCACTGCATTTGTGTTTCTCAAAAACATACTGTGAAAAGTTCAACAGTTTGTATGCGTCGTCCAGAAAGCTTTCGGCACTGAAGTGGTTGATGGTTTTAAGGGCGTAGCCAAGATCCTTATCGATCTTGAAAAAAGTCACAAATGCTTCGATCTGCGCATCGTAATAACCTTTTCCAAAACGCTTGGCGTATTCCAAAAACTGTTTGTCGCTCAAAAGCCTGTTAAGCACTGCTTTGTGCTCGTGCATGAAGAGTCTGGCATCCTGCAGGGGAATATGGTAAACCTTCTTAGCCATTTTTCACTACTCATTTTTCATTATTTTATGGAGCGGACGACGGGAATCGAACCCGCGTAACTGGATTGGAGTCCAATCTGGGGTTGAAGCCCAGCACACAGCCATTATGCCACATCCGCATGTGTGCAACACTATCTATTTTGTACTAAGAATGTACTTAATTTCATAAACCTCTAAGCCCACCAACTATAAACTACTGTCATAAATATTTCAAACAAAAAATAAAGTACTCACCATATAAAGAGCTGTAAAGTAAGTCGGGCTTACCGCCGACTAAAATACAAGCTCTAAATATAAGAAGAGATGGTTTAAAAGAAAATAACTATATTGTCATATGCTGTTTGTAACGAGGGCTTGGATGGATACCGAGTAAGTAAGTGCAAAGAGCATTATGACTATAAGGTAAATATAGTTTTGTCTTCCATACTCTTTAAAAATATGTTTATGCTCTGAAGAAAATAGATTTAAGTGTTTGAGTTTAACAGGATGATTTTATGAAACTTTGAAAACTATTACTAACTTTAATGGCTATCATCCTTTTAAGTACAACAATCTATGCACAATCTTCTTATAAATCTAAATATTGATTTGATTATAATGCAATAGCAAAAAAAATTCAAAAAAAATTATGATCTTTACAATAATTGAGAATATTATGACAAATTCAATAAATAATTCACAAGATGGATCTCATGAAAAATCTAAAGAGTCAAAAAATATTAATCCACTTTTAGTAGTAGCTACCGCAACAGTACTTTCACTAACTCAAGTCCAAGCAAGTGATTTATTGTCTCAATGTGACGTTAATTGAAACTGAAAAATAGATACAAAAAAAGAATATAAAGCTTGATTAGTATCAAAAGATATAGCAAAAAAGGAATATAAGTGTAAATTAAAGTATGATGTAGCAGAATGAGATAAAAGGGTAGCAGATTTAAGAAAAGAAAATATAGAATGAGACAAAAGAGTAGAAGAATGAAATAAAAGAGTAGAAGAATTGAAAAAAATTTCTAAATTGTTATCAAATAGGTAATTGTTTGTATATATCCGACATTCCGCACCCACTTTCAACATTTAATTTGGCTATATCCGCATTAAAGGTTGGCATACCATTCCCCGCATCGTCATAATCCCCAGTAGCCGCTCTGGTGTGAGGTTTTTCTCCCTATCCAGTAATCGCATCCACCCCAGATAACTCTCAAGGTACTTTGTAGCCACTCCATTGAAGTGTTTCATCCAGCCTTTGAGCTGAAGGTCTGAAACTCTTCGACTTTTTGCCACAACTTAACGATGAGATCCTCCACGTCTGTCTCTTTTTCTCCGAAAAGATATTCCGAATATTTTCCGCAATCCACTCGGGCAGCATAGTGCAATCCTGCAAAAGGAGTGACCTTGTATTTTTTAACCAACTCTTCGCTCAAATGCTTTGTCGGGTTAACAAAGCGCCTGATTGGCCCAACACTTACGATCGTTGACAGAACAAACACGCTGCCATTTAGACTAAACAGCTCATTCAATGATTTTTCATTCCTTCTTTAATAAGCGTAACAGAGGCTGGTTCTGTATATTCATATTCGATACGCTCCGCCAGCTCCTCCGTATACTCCGATACGAGCGCGATCATCTTGTGGCAATCGTGGAGAATCTCCAGGCCTTCTTTGTTTGGAATAGTTACGCCCATTT
>JAYEPE010000187.1:0-13374 GCA_034723735.1 Campylobacterota bacterium
AGCGATTGCATAATCCCCATCATGGGTAATAGAGAGTGATATATCTTGAATATGAAAATTTTCCATAAGCCTTTGAGATAAGCTTAATAGTGGAGCACCTCTAGTGCTTTTGGAAATTGACATATCGTGAAAAGTACAATCTTTTCCAATTCCCACACCTAAAGCTTTAGAACAGGCTTCTTTAGCAGCCCAAAAACCAGCTGCATTTTTAGGACTCTTTACATGTAAGATCTCTTTATCAGATAAAAAACGTTTTAAAGCTTTATCTCCAAAACGTTCTATCATTTTTTGCATACGCTCAATTTTAATTAAATCTATCCCTATCATTTTAGTATTCTATCAAATCATCTTTAAAAAATCGATTGATGAAAAATTAAAATTCTTAATATTTTCTTAAAAACATAAATAACACTAAAATTAACGTGAAACATAGCTTTTTTTAACTATAATAGCCGACATTTTTTAAGAGGAGACACTCATGCAAATCAGCGGTGCGCAGATGGTTATTGAAGCATTGATTGCCGAGAACGTCGATACGGTTTTTGGTTACCCAGGTGGGGCAATCATGAACGTCTATGATGAGATTTATAAACAAGATGGTTTTGAGCATATCTTAACACGTCATGAACAAGCAGCACTTCATGCTGCTGAGGGCTATTCAAAGGCGAGTGGCAAGGTTGGAGTCGCGATGATTACATCAGGTCCAGGATTTACTAATGCGGTAACAGGCTTGGCAGATGCTTATATGGATTCAATTCCTATGGTCGTTATTAGTGGTCAGGTTCCTATGAGCCTTATTGGTACGGATGCGTTTCAAGAGATTGATGCAGTAGGTATTAGCCGCTCTTGTACAAAACATAATTATCTTGTTACTGATGCGGGTGATTTAGGTCGTGTTTTAAAAGAGGCATTTTACATTGCAGCTTCAGGTCGTCCAGGTCCTGTTCATGTTGATATTCCAAAAGATGTCACAGCGCAGATTGCAGAGTTTGATTACTCTAAACCTGTAGAACTTGAGACATACAAGCCAAATACTAAGGGAAATACCCGTCAAATTAAAAAAGCAGTAGAGGCAATTTCTAAGGCAAAACGTCCACTTTTTTATCTTGGTGGAGGAATTATTAACTCAAATGCTTCAGAGCAGATTCGTGAATTTGTAAAAATGACACAGATTCCTGCCGTTGAGACTTTTATGGCTCGTGGTACCTTGCGTTATGATGACCCGATGTTAATCTCTATGCTTGGTATGCACGGTTCATATGCTGCAAATATGGCAATGAGTGAGACTGACTTAGTTATCGGCTTAGGAGCACGTTTTGATGATCGTGTGACAGGGAAACTTTCTGAATTTGCTAAACATGCTGAAGTTATCCATGTAGATATTGATCCTGCTAGTATCTCCAAGCTTGTAAATGCACACTATCCTATTGTTGGTGATGTAAAAATTGTTGTTGAAGCTATGATTGAATTGGCTCGCGAACAAGTAAAAAGTAGTCGTTATGAGTCTTGGGTAGAGACAATTAATAACTTTGATAGATTGCACCCACTGAGCTATAATGAAGATGTAGAGCGTATCAAACCACAATGGGTTATAGAGCGTATTGGTGAGCTACTTGGTGAGGATGCAAATATCTCTACAGATGTTGGACAACATCAGATGTGGTCTGCACAATTTTATCCATTTTCACGAGCACGTCAGTTTATCAGTTCTGGTGGGCTAGGGACCATGGGCTTTGGTTTTCCAGCAGCTATTGGTGTGAAACGTGCGGATATGAAGCGTACTAGTATCAATGTTACTGGTGATGGCTCAATTTTGATGAATATCCAAGAGTTGATGACGGCAGTTGAGAAAAAACTACCAGTTATCAATGTTATTTTAAATAATAACTTTCTTGGAATGGTACGCCAATGGCAGACACTTTTTTACGATAAACGTCACTCTGAAACTGATTTAACAGTACAGCCTGACTTTGTAAAAGTGGCTGAAAGTTTTGGTGGTATTGGATACCGTGTATCGACAAAAGAAGAGTTTGACGCAGCATTAAAAGATGCGGTAGAAAAAAATATTGTAGCAATTATTGATGTTCAGGTTCACCGTATGGAAAATGTTTTACCAATGGTTCCAGCAGGTGGGTCACTCTTCAATATGATGTTACTAGAGCAGAAGGAGAAGTAATGGAAAATGAAAGACGCGTAGTTTCAGTTATAGTTGTGAATGAAGCCAGTGTACTCTCACGTATTACTGATCTTTTTTCAGGTCGTGGTTATAATATTGAATCTTTAACGGTTGCTCCAATTCCTGATAGTAAGTATTCACGTTTAACGATTGTAACAGCAGGTTCTGTTCGTGTAATTGAGCAAATTACAAAACAGCTTCATAAACTGATCCCTATTTTAAAAGTTTATGATCATATTGATTTTGTTGAAAAAGAGATGGCTTTGATTAAATTTCCTCTCTCTGAGCCAATTACAGATATTGATATTTTATGTCAGGCGTATAATGGGAAGATTGTAAATGTAGGTGCTGATATGGTTGTAGCTATGGTTGCTGATGAACCAAAACGTATTGATAATTTTCTTAAAGCAATTAAGAAATTCCATCCTAAAGAAATCGTTAGAGGCGGTGCGGTAGCACTTGAGCGTTAAATAAGGAGTTTACTATGTTATTAAAAGAAATTGCTAAGATTATTGGCATTGCTTATGAAGGTCCTGATTTAAAAATTAAGGGAATGAATACCTTGCTTGATGCTAATAGCCATGAAGTTTCTTTTGTAGCGAGTAGTAAATATGAAGTAGATTTGGCTAATACTAAAGCTGCTGCAGTTATTGTTCCTGCAAATCTTATAGAGAGTGTTCCTTCGTCGTGTATTGCTCTCTTGTGTGATGAAAGCTATCTAAAGATGGCAATGCTTTCTAAGTATTTTGCAAAACCTATTCTTGATAATGATGCACCTGTTCCTATTATTGGGAAGAATTCTCAGATTTCTTCTAAAGCACATATTGAAAATGGAGCTGTTATTGGTGAGAATTGTACCATCTTAGCGGGTGCCTATATAGGCTTACATGTAAAGATTGGCGATAATGTTACTCTCTATCCAAACAGTTCTATTTATGCTTATTGTGAATTGGGTAATGATGTTATTATACATTCGGGTACTGTGGTTGGTAGTGATGGATTTGGTTTTGCTCATACGAAAGCAGGTGAGCATGTTAAAATCTATCAAAATGGTAATGTTGTTATCGAAGATGATGTTGAGATAGGCTCAAATTCAACTATCGACTGCGCCGTTTTTGGTTCAACCATGATTAAGAAGGGTGTAAAAATTGATAACCTTGTTCAAGTTGGACATAATTGTGTTATTGGTGAGTACTCTATTATTGTTTCTCAAGCAGGTGTGGCAGGTTCAACAACTCTAGGTAGAAATGTCGTTATTGGTGGTCAAAGTGCAATATCTGGACATCTAAATATTGCACCATTTACCACTTTTGCAGGTCGCTCAGGTGCAACTAAAGATGTTAAAGAGAGTGGAAAAACCTTTGCAGGTTTTCCATTGATGGAGCATCGCCAGTGGCTAAAGCTTCAAGCTCGAATTGCGAAGCTACTGCGTTAAATCTCTCTTTTTAAACTTTTTGGCGATAAAGCCAAATAGTTTTCGTATCCCTAATATTACTAAGTAAATAAGCAGTGATAAATAGATAGGATGGTAAGTTCCCATAGTACTATTAGATACATTTTGTAGATGATCAAGTGGTGCATGTAACCATGCCTCTTGATGCATCATAAATGCCAAGAAGACAAATAGGGATAAGAAAATTATAATCTCTTTTTTAATAATAAATCCTTTTTTAATAATTCAAAATTATACAAATAATATATTTAATATATGTCAATTTATATGTCAAATAAGATAAATTTTTTTAATTTAAGTATTTATTCATTTGAATTAGTTATAATCTAAAAATTTTAATAAGGATAAACTATGTCAGGAACAATCTCAAATCAATCAACACTTACCTTAGATGGTACTAAAAATGGAATAATCTCTATAGCTAAAATTGTAGAACCTTATGGTGAGGGGAGTGGAACTGTTGCTAGTGTAGGAATTTCACTTGCAGGAGATACAGACTCTCCAGAGTGGAAAGTACATATTCCAATGAAAAACTTGGATGATGTTATCTCTGCACTTCAATCTATCAAATAATTTCTTATTTCATAGACTATTTTTTGCGTATTGAGCTTGCATAAGCTCCAATACGTCTGATTCCCTCACGAATTGTTTCTATATCTGTAGCAAAACTTAGTCTAATGTAACCATCTAATCCAAAAGCAATACCTGGAACCACTGCAACACCTTCTTGGGCAAGTAACTCTTTAGAAAATGTCATAGAGTCAGGATTTACACCTTGAATGTTAATGTAGAGATAAAAAGCACCATCTGGGACAAACACAGAAAGTCCATCAATAGCATTCACAAGAGTTGCTGCCTCTTCGCGACGTGCAGAAAACTCTTTTCTCATCATCTCAATATCATCATCAGCCTTACCTTCAAGAGCCACAATAGCAGCTTTTTGAGTTAATGTGTTGATGTTTGATGTACTTTGACTTTGGAGTTTTTTTGTTGCTTTGACAAGCTCAGTATTGGCACTTGCCATATATCCAAAACGCCATCCTGTCATGGCTACAGATTTAGAAAGACCATTGATTGTAATGGTACGTTCAAACATATCATCACTTACAGAAGCAACCGAAGTAAATTCACCTGTATATACAAGCTTTTCATACATTTCATCGCTTGCTATGATGATATCAGTTCCTTTAAGAACCTCACCTAGAGCAAGTAACTCTTCTTTAGTATAAACAGCACCTGTAGGGTTCGAAGGTGTTGTCAAAATAAGCATTTTTGTTTTTGATGTTATAGCTGCACGAAGTTGCTCGGGTGTGATTTTAAACTCACTGCTATCATCAGTAAGAATATCAACAGGAGTTCCACCGCAGTATTTAACAAGTTCAGGATAGGTTACCCAATATGGAGCAGGGATGATAACTTCATCACCTTTATCTATAGTTGCAGAGAAAAGGTTAAAAAGAGTATGTTTTGCTCCATTATTTGTAATGATTTGATTTGGTGCGTATTCTAAAGCATTGTCGCGCTTAAGTTTTCCAGCTATCGCTTCACGAAGTTCGATAATACCATCAACTGCAGTATAACGGGTAAAATCATCATTTAATGCTTGTATCGCGGCATCTTTAATAACTTGAGGTGTTCCAAAATCAGGTTCACCTGCTGAAAAGCTAAGAATGTCTTTACCTTCAGCCTTGAGTTCTTGTGCTAAGGTAGTGATTGCAATAGTAATAGATTCAGATAAGACGTTAATGCGGTCAGTAAGAGGTATATTCAAGATTTTGCCTTTATTATTTAAGTATGAAATTATAGCAAAAAAGAGAAGATTTTAAGCTTTCTTAAATAAGGCAAAATGAAATAAGCCACAAGCACAGCTAAAGAGTCGATTAAAATGTCATAAAATTCAGCAGCACGTGTAGGTAAGAAATATTGAACTATCTCAATAAAAAAAGCATAAGTAATTAATATAAAGATACGATTCTTACATGTAAGATTAGGATAAGAGCGTTCAAGCAAAATAAAAAGAGTAAAAAAAGCAAGAAAATGATTTAAAGTACCACTCACTGAAACAACTTCAGGCAAGTTAGAATAATCAGGTAAAAAAGCTAGAGAACTTATAAAAAATAGAGCAGAGAAAAAAAGAAATTTAAAAAAACTATTAATTTTTCATCGCTTTAATAAAAGAGTCATAAATATGTTCTAACTCTAAATCTTTTTCAAGAACTTCAGTGTTGTCTTGGCGGATAATATGCTCTAAAACAGCTACACGTTTCATTAGGTATTCAAAAAGCTCTTTATTAATATCTGGGAGTTTGTTATGTGAATGTTGACCTTTGTCACGTCCTTTTTCAATAACATGAGCAGGAATACCAACTGCAGTTGAATTATCTGGAACATCACGAACTACAACAGAGTTAGCTCCGATTTTCGCATCTTCACCAATGACAATATTACCTAAAATCTTTGCACCACCACCGATAACTGCGCCACGTCGAATTGTTGGGTGACGTTTTATTCCACGATCAAGACTCACACCACCTAAGGTGACACCTTGATAGATAAGAACATCATCTTCAATGATACATGTTTCACCAATAACGACACCAACGCCATGATCGATAAAAACACGACGACCAATACTCGCTCCAGGATGCAAATCTATACTGGTGAAAAGTTGACTAAATCCCATAATTACACGAGCTAAACTTTGAAAACCTCTCAGGTACATTCTGTGAGTTATTCTATGCCAGAAGAGTGCCCATACGCCAGGATAATTGAAGATAAACTCAAATTTTGAGCGTATTGCTGGATCATGTTTATAAACATTTGCAAAGTCTTCTTTAATTTCAGAAAATAATCCCAAAAATTACCCTTTAATTTGTTGTTCTAAGATAGCTATTTTGATTCAAATAGTATTCTAATTGGCGAAGTGTATCATTTTTTTCTTTTTCTGTGATAAAGCTACTTGTTTCTAACTGTTGTTTAAGTTTTCTCAATGTTTCCTCTGCGCTATAGCCTACAGATTGAATAACACTCAATAGGTCTTTTGACTCTTCTAGTAACTCAATATTGAATCCATTTTCATCAAGTATAACTGTAGCTTCATTGGGTTTTGAAAAGAGGTTATGCTGCATCGCTAAAGTCTCTTGATAAGCTCCTATATTAAAAAAACCGAGAAAGTACTCTTCTTTGTCTAAATCAACATCATGGAGGTGAAGGGGTGAATCAGCATCAAAAGCAATTTCTCCATCACTATCACAAGTAATATCCCATAAACTTGCTGGACGAAGTGTTTTATTTGAACCTAAATAATGCAATGGCATAACTGGAAAGTTTTGTTTTAAACCCCAATAATCAGGAATACTTTGGAAAAAAGAGCCATTAAGAAGATAGCGCTCTTGATGCCTCTCTTGCAAACGTTTAAATTCTAGATTTGGCTGATTCATAGAGAGAAAAAGAGTATTTTTTATAATTTGATGAGCAAGAATTTCAGCGTTTGAACGATCTACTAAATCAATATATCCTAAATCAAAAAGAGTAAAAAGTGATTCTAAATGATCAAGAGCATCATGCATATACTCAATACAATTTTTAGAACTGATAAGTGCATTAAGCTCATTGAGTTCTTCAACAAGAGGAGGATTTACATCTTTAAGTCGTAGATGTTTCTCTTGATAGTCTTGTGAAAATAGCTCTAAAACTGGTGTGATTAATACGCCATGATGTGCAACAATATAGCGACCAGATTCAGTATAAATATCAGGATGTTGCACATTTTTTCTGTCCATAATATCGCCAATCACAAAAACAACATCATTAGAAAACTCTTCAAGTGAATAGTTTCGAATACGTTTGTTTGCATGTTGTGCATATTCAATAGCAAGTCCACCACCTATGTTGATGGCTGAAAGCGAATGGGCACCTAGTTTTTTAAGTTCGGCGTAAAGATTACCTGCCTCACGAAGTGCTTTTTTAAGAGGAGCTATCTCTTGCATTTGAGACCCGATATGAAAATGAATCATATGAAGTTTTTTAAGGAGCTTATTGTCATCTAATAGCTCAACAGCTTCAAGTATCTCAGTTGCATTAAGACCAAATTTTGCATTCATACCACCGCTTTTAGCCCAAGTACCACCACCACTACTATGAAGCCGAACACGAAGACCAACTTTTGGAACCTTAAGGTGAGATTTTTGAGCCACTTCTATAATCCACTCCAACTCACCAAGTCCTTCAATGATTAAAGTAATATTATGACCCATCTGCGCCGCCATAAATCCAAGAGTAATCATCTCATGATCTTTAAAGCCATTGACTGTAATAGGTGAGCCCAATGGTGTATGAGTCATGGCAAGAATCAATTCTGCTTTAGAACCCGCTTCAAGCCCATAGGCCATCTTCTTGCCATATTCCATCATTGGCCTAATTACATTAGCATATTGATTTACTTTGAGAGGAAAAACAGCTTGAAATTTCCCTTTATAACTATTTTCTTCTATAGCTCTATTGAAGTTTTGATACACTTTTTCTATCTGTTGTTCTATAAGATGAGGAAAACGAAGTACTAAAGGTCCACGAATATTTTCTTTACGAATTTTTTGTGTAATTTCAAGCAGGGATGGGCAAGATTTATGATTGAGCTTCACAAGCCCTTTATCAATAAAAAAATTCCCATCACTCCATATATCTATTCCGTACATGTAATAATTGCCTTCATTTTATATTTTTCTATCTATTTAAGAATGATTTTTTCATTAACTTCATCATAACGATAATTGATAATTCTACCACTAATAATAAGTTCAACTCTCTAGGTTTATGTACATTGCCTTTTTTATCAATAAACCTACTTTGCTTATATAGAGCTTGTATGCAAACAGAAAAGCGAGAATCAATAAAAAAGTCTAATCACTTCAGCCATGATACAGGGTCTATTTCATTTAGCGGGAGTATCTCCTCTGTTCTTTCTTGAAGATCTTTAACCCAGATTTTTTCCTCTTTAAGCTCATTGTCACCGATTACAGCGCAATAACGTGCATTTACACGGTCTGCGCCTTTGAGATGAGCTTTGAGGCTTTTTGGAGTGTATTCGATAATGACTTTATCGCTAGAGCGTTGATTTTGTCCCGCTCTCATAACAGTGCTCAAAGCTTCTTCATCCATCGCACCAAAATAGTAACCCTCACGAGCTACTTCAGGCATCTGTATAAGTTCTAATAGACGCTCAATCCCAATGGCAAAACCTACAGCAGGGGTCTCTTTTCCATCAAGAAATTCTACAAGTCTATCATAGCGTCCACCACCAGCGATGGCACTTTGTGAACCAATTTCTGTACTTACAAATTCAAAGGCAGTTTTAGAGTAATAATCTAAACCACGTACAAGATGAGTATCAATTTCATAAGCAATGTTATTTTTATCAAGCAGTTCTAAAAGGGTATCGAAATCACTTTTACAGCTTTCACACAGACTTGTAAAAAGTTTAGGGGCATTTTGATAGAGACTTTGACAAGCTTCATTTTTGCAATCTAAAACACGGATAGGATTTGACTCTTTACGGCGTTTACAGTCATCACATATTTCGCTTACATGTAAGTCTAAAAACTCTACTAAAGCATCACGATATTGTGGCATACAGTTTTGATCACCTAAGGAGTTGAGTTGAAGTGTATAGCCGATACCAAGTGCTTTAAAGATATCGCTAATCATCATAATCATCGAAGCATCTTCATAGACTGAAGCTATTCCAAAGCTCTCCACGCCAAACTGATGGAACTCTCTTAAGCGCCCTTTTTGTGGACGCTCATAACGAAACATAGGACCGTGATAAAAAAAGCGGTGGATACCACCTTTGCGGTCAAGTTTATTTTGTACAAAGGCACGAACAACCCCTGCCGTTCCCTCAGGACGTAAGCAGACATCATTGCCTCCTTTGTCGGTAAATTGATACATCTCTTTACCAACAATATCGCTAGATTCACCTACAGAGCGTTTAAAAAGTGCCGTCTCTTCTAGTAGTGGAGTTTCAATATAGTGAAATCCGTATTTTCGTGCAACTTCACTTGCTGTTTTAATAAAATATTCAAATCTCTCATAATCCTCCGACAAAATGTCATTCATGCCCCGTAGTGACCGTATCATAGCGCTCCTTTATAAGTATGAAAGTATAGCTAATTTATTGACAGCGATGAATAAAATGAAAAGCTTTACTGTCAAAGAGACCTTTGTCACTGATTTTCAAAGAGGGAATGACAAGCAATGCCATAAATGAGAGTGTCATAAAAGGGGCATCAAGTGATGAACCTAGTGTCTGTTTTGCAAAGTTATCAAGATGACTATAGGTATCGGCTACCTCATTGGCATCTTGGCTACTCATGAGTCCAGCAACTTCTAAGGCTAAAATATGGCTAGATGTATTATTAACAGCGCTCACACCACCAGAGTTTTCAATAACTGCATTGACTGCTTTAGCAATAGATTCATCATCACAGCCTACAGCAATGATATTGTGTGAGTCATGAGCTACTGAAGAAGCAATAGCTCCTTCTTTAAGACCAAAACCATGTACGAAGGCTACAAAGGGAGGCTTGTCTTCATAGCGATTTATTACTGCAATTTTTAAGATATCTTGTTGATAATCAGAAATGAATTTACCGTCTTTGCAAGGATAGTGAAGGAGTAGTTCATCAGTAAAAAGCTCATGCTCATGAACACCAATCACTTCAATAGTCTCACATTGCGCAGTAAATGCAAAATCTTCTGCCTGTTTACATGTAGCATGAAAATTGTTTAGTGGTTTTACTGTTAAAGGTTTGATTTTGGAGATACCATTTTCAGCTACAAGTTCTCCATCAATAAAGCATCGAAGTATCTCAAAAGATTGTAGATCTCTCACTTCAATAAAATCAGCACTATCATTTACATGTAAGCTTCCTACATCAAGATTATAGTGCTCTATAGGGTTGAGACAAGCCATCTGTAAGACTTTAAAAAGATCATTTCCTTTGGCAATTGCACGAACTACCATGGCATTGATATGTTCACTTTTAAGATCATTAGGATGGCGATCATCACTACAAAACATCATATTCTCGTAGTAGGTATCAATGAGAGGTTCAAGTGCCTCAAAGTTTTTTGCAGCGGAGCCTTCACGAATAAGGATTTTCATACCATTATCAAGTTTTTCTTTGCCTTCTTCATAGCTAAATGATTCATGGTCCGTTGTAATACCAGCATTGATATAAGTTTTGAGATCATCCCCAGTGAGTGCGGGGGCATGACCATCAATGGGTTTTTTAGCATCATGTGCTAATTGAATTTTTGCCATCATATCAGGATCACTGTTAAGTACCCCAGGAAAATTCATAAGTTCACTGAGATATTTTATATCTGGATTAGCTAAAAGTGCTTTTATCTGTGCAACTCCAAGGGTCGCACCACTTGTTTCAAAAGGTGTTGCAGGAACACAAGGTGAGGCACCAAAGTAAAACTTCAAAGGAGAAGCCTTAGCATTTTCAAGCATAAATTCTACCCCTTTTAGACCTAGAACATTCGCAATTTCATGAGGATCACTGACGGTAGCTACAGTTCCATGAGTAGTAGCTAATCTTGCAAACTGCGAGGGGACAAGCATTGAACTCTCTATGTGAATATGTGCATCAATAAAACCAGGTAATATGTATGTTGAAAGTTCTTCATCAATAGGAGTGATAGCCGTAATTTTTGTATTAGTTACTTCTATCATGGCGGGGTAAATCTTAGCTTGTAAAATATCTACAATATTTGCTTTGAGTGTCATAATACTAACCTTAGGAATCAAAATTAAATTTCATCTTTCCAAGCTATTTTTTTCTCATCATCAGTTTTCTCTAAAAAGATGTGAGGGTACGTTGTTGTAGGATAAAAAGTATATTCTTGGGATGTTTTGGTATCGATAAAAATAATTTGTGTCTGCCCATCATAGCTTTCGTTATAGCTTATTGTTGCATGTAAATCTGCTTCATAAAGTTTTTCTAGTTCTTGCTTGATGTTATGAATAAGGGCTTCTCTCGTTTTTAAATCTTCTGCTAATACTTTTAACGCATTCGTATTTTGTTTGTATTGTTTGATTCGGGCAATATCAGATTTAAGGGGTGCTCGTGATGCCTTAGTGGCTTCAATTACTTTTTTATGAATCTTTTTAATTCGAGGTGCTAAGTTTTTATGATTGGTATGTTTATGAACGAGTTCAAGTTGTGCTACTTTAAAAGACTCATTCCCAAGAGAAAGTTCCTCTTTTAGATGCTCTATCTTTTCATGATAATTTTCAATACGATCAGGATCAATAATAAGTTTGTTGTTTTTTCCAACAATAGATGTGATTTCAATACTTTTGAGAGCAATAATACGTCCATTAGATATAAGTTCATCAACTTTAATTGTGTGACCAATCAGTTCACCGCCAAGCATTTTTTTAACATGAATCTCATCAGCGACAACGCTTCCATTTTCTAAGATGTCAATTTCAGCAGTTTTGGCTTTGAGTTTTCCTCGATGTAGTTTAACTTTAGCATGTTCTGCCGCATTCAGGGCACTGTTACGATGGGTTTGCTCTCCTACATTGAGTTCATTAGCTTGAATATTGGTATTGGCACCTACGGTTCCTTTAATATTGACTTCATGAACATCAATACTCACCCCCGAACCTACAGCATCTTCTGAGCTTAAATTTGAACGAATATCAAGAATGATATCTTTATCCATTCCTGGATCAATGGAACCCGTTTTTTTAAAAGATGCTTTTTCCAAAGCAAGATTTTTAGAGATAGAGATAACACCATTATCAATAAGTACATAGCCTGGAATTTTTGCAAAATATTTGATGCTATCATCATCTTCGACAATTTCAATTGTCTTTAGATCTATAGAATATCCAAGCTCTCTAAAAGAAGGATTGCGAACTTGAAGAAATTTACCATTACAGCTTCGTCCATTTTTACCTTTTTTGGCCTTGATGTACTCTATAATAAGTTCATTATCAAATACACCATCCATAAGCTTATTGTCGCGTTTTTCTTTTCTATCATAATGATAAATAACACTTGTATGGATGGGTGACTTAGGTGAAGGGGATATACCGATATTTAGACGAATTTCATCTTCTAGGGGTGTTTCACAAGGATGGTTTTGCACCAAAGATGCAATAGCTTCATCTAAACCTTCTTCAAATACACCTATGAGTAAACCAGAGCGTAGTTTTCGTTTGTAGATAGTATCTTTGACAAGTTTTGATACATCTGTAGCACATGGAAAATAGCTTTGAGGTTTAATAATAGCCACCACTTTATGCATAAGTTTATTTGCTGCGATTGAGATATTAAGAGAGCTCAGTACGAGACTTTTATCATAAGGACGGATACGGATTTCATACTCTTGATGGAGTTCAAACTCTTTTGATCGTATGATTTTATCATCAAAGAGAGCTTCGAGATGGGTATCAAGAAGTGTCCAATCATCATGGGTTTTGACTTTAAAATAGGTTTGGTAAGAGAGCAGATCAAAGTCTATCTCTTCAGGTTTAAATAATCGTCCTCTAGCCAGACTTGCCATGGTTTTATTGACATTAGTGACTGTTTCGATAATAGGTTCAAAAAGAGGCATCTTGAGACCTTTTGATAGTATCAATGATTGTTTGAGAAATTGCATCTATCGATTTTTTAGCATCAATGATAACAAGTTTAGTATCAATTTTTTGTGAAGCTATTTTAAGGGT
>JAYEPE010000188.1:0-2746 GCA_034723735.1 Campylobacterota bacterium
TAGCAACGCCCTCTTCTCGTAATTTGGATGCAAAATCACTCACAATAATCTCAGCACGAGCATAACAGAGTTTTAAATCTGAAAAATCTGATTGAATAATTTTATATAAATCTTTACCATAGCCTTCTCCTACATGTAAGAGCTTAGCACCCATAGATTGTGCTTTATCAGCAGTTGGTTTTGAGATAGCGATAATAGGAATATTTTTCCAATCAGGATTATATTTTTCTAAGGCTTCTAATGCTTGTTTAGAGGTGATTACTAAGGCATCGTATTGTGTAATATTCAGGCTTACATGTAAGAACTCTATCGTTATGACAGGAATATGATTCACCCCCTCAAAAGGGGTTTTTGAAAGAAGATATAGAGGGCGTTTTATTCCCATTCGATTGTTGCGGGAGGTTTTGAGCTGATATCATAAACCACTCGATTTATACCTTCAACTTCATTGATAATACGGCGACTTATACGCTCTAGCAAGTCATGAGGAAGATGTGCAAAGGTTGCAGTCATTCCATCTACTGCTTCAACAACACGTACACAGACAGTATTGTCATATGTACGATTATCGCCCATAACACCAACAGATTTTACATTTAAGAGAACCGCAAAGGCCTGCCATGTTTTTGCGTAATATCCACTTGCTTTAAGCTCATCAAGTAAAATAACATCTGCTTCACGAAGCAGTGTTAGATCAGGAATATTTACATCACCCATAATTCTTATTGCAAGCCCTGGCCCTGGGAATGGATGGCGGTTAATCATACCCTCAGGAAGACCAAGTTCAAGACCAACTTTACGCACCTCATCTTTAAAAAGTTCTCTTAGAGGTTCAATAAGTTCAAAATCCATCCAATCAGGAAGACCACCGACATTATGGTGTGATTTTATAACTTCTGATGGGCCATTTACAGAGATAGATTCGATAACATCAGGATAGAGTGTTCCTTGTGCTAAGAACTTAATACCATCATGCTTCTTAGCCTCTTTTTCAAACTCTTCTATAAAAGTATGGCCAATTATCTTACGTTTTTGTTCAGGATCTGAAATACCTTCTAGTTGCCCTAAAAAGTTATCTACTGCATCAACTGTAATTAAAGGTACTTTCAAATTGATTTTAAAAACCTCTTCAACTTGCTCTCGCTCACCTTTTCTTAAAAGACCATTGTCTACAAAAACAGGAATAAGTTGATCACCAATTGCTTCATAAAGAATCGCTGCCGTAACAGAAGAGTCAACACCACCACTTAATCCACAAAGAACTTTTCCATCGCCTACTAAATCACGGATTTTTTTAATCTGCTCTTTAACAAAGTGCTCCATTTTCCATTTTTCACTCACACCACAAATGACACGAGCAAAGTTTCGAAGCATCAAATAGCCCTCTTCAGAGTGTTGAACTTCAGGGTGAAACTGCATTGCATAGACACGTTTATCCTCATTAGCTATAGCAGCGTAAGGAGAGTTATCAGAGTGGGCAATAGGCTTAAACCCTTCAGGAAGTTCATCTACACGGTCACTGTGACTCATCCAAACAATACGTCCATTATCACAATCATCAAAAAGTGGTGAACTTTCACCATGTTCTTCATTAACTTCTAATTCTGCTTTTCCATACTCATGATGATTTGAGCGGATTACTGATCCACCAAAATCAACTGCAATACGTTGCATACCGTAACAGATACCTAAAATTGGAAGGTCTAAATCATATATACCTTTATCTACTTCATAAGCATCTTTATTGTAAACCGATGAAGGACCACCACTAAGAATAATTCCCTGTGGATTTTTTTCTTTAATATCTTCTAAAGAGGAGTGATAAGGGATAATTTCACAATAGACTTTATCTTCACGAAGTCTTCGAGCAATAAGTTGTGTATATTGTGAACCAAAATCAAGAACGAGAATACTAACGTCTTTCATAGTGCAAGCCTTTTATATAATTGTGAAAGGATATATTAAAACAGATTAAAAGTTGATTTTTTAAAGAAGATAAAAGTGAAGCTCAAAGAGAGCTTCAAAAAAGTTGTGCCTTAAGGGTGGATATAGATACCTAAGATTTCATATTGCAAATACCATACAGCAATAGAAACAAAGTAACCGATGATAATAGTCCAAGAGTACTTCATATGTGCACCAAAAGTATATATACCTGGCAGTTTACCCATAACACCAACTCCCGCAGCTGAACCAAATGAGATCATTGATCCACCAACACCAGCAGTAAGTGTAACAAGCATCCACTGATCAAGTCCCATTGTAGGATTTGCTTTAAGAACTGCCGACATTACTGGAATATTATCTACAATAGCCGAAAGGAAACCAACACCTATATTTGACCAAGTTGGTCCAAGAACAGACGGATCGTAAACAGCAGCAGCAAGGGCTAACCAACCGATGAAGTACAGAGCACCAACAGCCGCTAAGATACCAAAGAAAAACAGAAGTGTATTATTTTCAATTTTTGCAAGTGCTTCATATACTCCAAAACCTTTTCCATGTTTCTTTTTAAGTCTATAGTCATACATTTTAAGTAGAGCTAAACCAAACATCATACCCCACATAGCAGGAAGGTGTAAAATTTGATGACTCATTACAGCAGAAAAAATTGTAAATATACCAAGTCCCATTACTGTCTTAGCACCTTTTGACATCACCGGTACTTCTTCTTTTGATAAATCTATCTCAGGAGCTGTATCAGGAACAAAACGTGATAGTAAAAATGCTGTTACAAGATACCCTG
>JAYEPE010000189.1:0-2736 GCA_034723735.1 Campylobacterota bacterium
AAACTCCACTTCTCATTTTGAGCTTGTTCGATAAGCTTTTCATGCCCGCCTTCTAAGGCTAAATGTGTTAGTAATGTTTTAGCATCTTTAGCTTGCGTAAAACTCTTTTGCTTTTTTTCATTATGATATTGTGCAAGATACAACTTCGCATACCAGCCTAATATTACTCCCGTTACAAGTGTTAAAAAATAATATATCCAAGAGAAATTTAGAGGTTTTTCTTCATCTTCTTGTGGTGGGTCAAGAAGTTCTTTTTTTGCAAAAGCAGGCTTTACATGTAAGGCTTTTTCATGAGTGATTAGGTGCTGATTTTTTCCTAGTTTTGAATTATATATCTCTAATGAAAATTTTGGAAATGTGAAATTAGTATCACTTACTATGGCAAACTTTTGTGTGATGCTTCCTTTAAAACCTTCAGGAGTCAAGCGATATTTGCGCTCAGGTTTTTCTCTAAAAATATCAGTGCTAGCTATATCTAATTCAAAAGGTTTATACTGGTCTAAATTACCTATTCCCTCAAATATAATGCTTACATGTAAGGGTTCATACGCACTTAATTTTTCTTTATCAAGCCTTACATGTAAAGCAAAATCACCTACTAATTGAGTCTGTATAGGGCTTACATGTAAGGATGTGCTAGGTAAAGTATCTTCTGCTTTTTCAAACTGATAGTACTCTACATTATCACGTCCAATAACTGCATTTTCTACCTGTTCTCGTGAGGTTTTTCGTAACTCTGCTTTAAGCGAGACTTCAATCTCTCCACTGCGTTTTGGAAATACCACATATTGAAAATGATTTTGGCGATTGTCGTTGATTATATTTTCGCTTACCTTATAGACTTCGATACTATAATCATCGTGCTCTGCAGGAATCTCTATATCAATACTCGTTCCATACGCTTCACCCTCAAAGAAACATGTATAGCTAAACAGCGTAGCCTCACCTATAACTAAATCAGTTTTACTTACTTCTAATTCCCATCGATGCGCTGCATTTAAGAGAAGTGGCAAGAGTAAAATTAGCAAATATTTACCAAGGTTTAGTTTCATAGATACTCCTTTGATTTATCAGTTCATACTGTTTGGAACTGAGTTTACTTTTAGATTTTGAAAAACTAAGGCGTGGGTCACTTTTAACTTTTTTGCCTTCATCTGAGCCTCCTGAGGTATCAGCTGAAACATCCATATTTGAGCTTCCTCCTCGTTTCTTTTTACTTGAATCTGAATTTTCAGCACTACTGTCTTGTGCTCTTTGTTTACCTTTTTGGCGTCCTGTTAGGAGATGGTCTTGATCTTGTGCATACATCAGGGCTAAAAGATTTTCTCGTGCTTGTATATCATTGCTTAAGGTTAAAGATTTAATAAACATCACACGTGCTTTTTCATACTCTTGCAGACGAATTAGGCAATTTCCCATATTGAAATAAACTTGTGCCTTAAAAGAAGCTTTAGAACTTTTTACACTTTGATATAAAGTGAGGGCTTTTGCATATTCTCCACTATTATAAAGCATATTGGCTTGATTGTAGTGAAGTTTATTATCTCCTGCTTCTAGGGAAATTCCAAAGATTAAAAGCAGAGGTGCTAAACGTTTCATTACATGTAAATAGAGTGTTGTAAAGGCTAGCATCACAAAAATAGTAGCTAAAACAATAAAAATATAAAAAAGTTCTCGATACTCCATGACCTTCTTTTCATTCTCAAAATCATGCGTCTCTTTTTGGGTGATAAGGCTTCTTAGCTCATTACTATCAGGCATACTAAGGTACTCACCTTGAGTCATATCAGACAAAGATTTAATCGCTCTATTAGCTCTTGTCACTACAATATTGCCCTGAGCATCTTTTAAAAGTTCTCCATTGTCCTTTGTTATCGTTGCACCCGTATCACTTGCTAGCATTATGATGTTTACATGTAAGTCTTTATCTTTTGCAAAAAGGGCTTCCTTATCATAACTCTCTGCGTCACCACCATCACTTAAAACAAGTAAGTTTGGATTTTGAGATTTAGACATCTTACGTGCAAGTTGCAACATTGGCATCATTGCTGTCGATTTTGTCATAATCAACTGCTCATCAAGACCTGAAAAAAGGTGCAAAAGAAGCTCACTATCATCACTCAAAGGAGAAAGAATAATGGCATTACTTGTAAAGCCGATAATGCCAAAGCGATCATGATGGTTTGACTTAATAAGATCTGTAAGTAAAGTTTTTGCATACTCAAGTCGTGTTGGTTTGACATCATCTGCATACATCGAATACGAAAGGTCAAGTGCTATAATAATATCATTACCCTCTTGAGCCAAAATAATAGGTTCTTTTTCAAAAGCGGGACGACTCATAGCGATAATAATACAGAGCATTGCTAAAAGCATAAGATTATTTTTACGATTAAAGACATGTCTGCCTCTAATATATAAAAGATAAAAGCCTAGAGGTAGAAGTAGCCAAAACCAGCCCAAAGATAAAAAAATCATAAACGCTGTCCTCTGTGAAAAAGGATAAAAAGTGCGCCAAAAGCTAAAAGCAGTGGAAAATAGAAATAGTACTCTTTGATAAGATACGCACGACTTCTAATGGATGAGCGTTCAAGTGAATCTATCTGTGTATATACCTGACGTAACTCTTCTATATTTTTAGCAGAAAAAAATTGAGCTTGAGAATCATTTGCAATCTGTCTTAAAAGTGCACTATCATAGCTTTTTTCATTACCAATCCCGATAGTATAGATTTTC
>JAYEPE010000190.1:0-2728 GCA_034723735.1 Campylobacterota bacterium
TATAATTAGTACTCTCATAATAAGCTCCTAAACCAAAAAAGAGTTTTCCAAAATCACCATGGGCAAAACGATATCGTAATCCTCCCCCTATCAATCTTCTTCTATCAATACTTGTAAACTCATTCATCTCTGACTGAACAAAGATTTCCCAATCTAAATCTTTTTCATACAAGGCATGTATCAAGCGAATATGCGCATAGGTTTTATTCGTATTTTTCTCACCCGATGCTTCACCATAGCTTCCAATCAAATCAGACCAGATGGTATAACTCTCATTATTGTCATAACGCAATTTTAATCCTGCATTATATTCATCTTTTTCGGTATTACCCCGCTTAGTTTCAAAAGAGCCACTCAAAGATCCACTAAATCCCGGTTTATCTCCTAGCTCAACAGGAACTATAGTAATAATGGCATGAATCAGACTCATAGACGAGAGTAAAACTACTAATAACTTCATAAAAATCCTTAATTTTTTTGCAATTGTAGCATTTTTGAGTTTTTCCTGTAAAGATTAGCCTCCATAAATCATAATACTTGATACCAATAGACTAAACTTACCTGATACGCCTTGCATCGTTTCTAATTTTTCGCTAAAATCTCGAAAATTTACAAAATTAGGAAATTACACATGGCAAAACATCAGTTTCAAACCGAAGTCAACCAACTACTACAACTTATGATTCACTCTCTTTACTCAAATAAAGAGATCTTTTTACGCGAACTTGTTTCTAATGGAAGCGACGCACTTGATAAGCTTAATATGCTTCACTTAACTGATGATAATTACAAAGGAATCAACTTTGTACCTCGTATTGATATCGCACTTGATAAAGAGGCAAAAACATTAACTATTACTGATAGTGGTATTGGTATGAATGATGAAGATTTAGTAGCAAATCTTGGTACTATTGCAAAATCAGGAACGAAAGCATTTTTAGAAAATCTTTCAGGTGATCAGAAAAATGATTCTAAACTTATTGGTCAGTTTGGTGTTGGTTTTTACGCTTCATTTATGGTTGCTGATAAGGTAGAAGTGACTTCTAAAAAAGCTGGAGAAGAGAAAGCTTATACTTGGGCATCTACTGGTGATGGTGAGTATGAGATTACAGAAGGTGAGCAAGAGTCTCATGGAACAACAATCGTTTTACATCTTAAAGATGATGAATCAGAGTTTTTAGAAGAGCAACGTTTAACAAGTATTATCACTAAATATTCAAACCACATTCCATTTCCAATATTTATGGATAAAGAACACTATATCGCTGCTGAGACTGATGATGAAGGTAATGAAACTAAACCATCAAGTACAGAGATAAAAAATGAGCAGGTAAATAAAGCATCTGCACTCTGGACTATCGCAAAATCTGATATCACAGATGATGAGTACAAAGATTTCTATCAAAGTATCGCGCATGACTCTTCTGAGCCTCTTAAATGGTTCCATAATAAGGCTGAGGGTGCTATCGAATATACAACTCTCTTTTATATCCCATCACAAGCTCCAATGGATTTATACCGTGTAGATTATCAATCAGGTATCAAACTTTATATCAACCGTGTATTTATTACTGATGATGAAAAAGAGTTAATGCCTACATACCTACGTTTCTTACGTGGTGTAATCGATTCTAAAGACTTACCACTCAATGTAAGCCGTGAGATTTTACAGTCTAATCCAGTTATGACAAAAATCAAAAATGCTTCTGTAAAAAAAGTGCTAAACGAACTCGCTAAAATGATGAAAAAAGACAAAGAGTCTTATGATAAATTCTACACTGAATTTGGTAATGTCTTAAAAGAAGGTCTTTACAGCGACATGGGCAACCGTGAAAAAATCTTAGAGTTAATGCAGTTCAACACAATGAACTCTGATGAAAAAACAAATATCGAAGATTTTGTTAAAAATGTTGATGAAGAGAAAAAAGAGATATACTACATTACAGGTCAAATGGGACTTAGCATGTTAAAAAGCTCTCCTACACTAGAGCGTTTTAAGTCTAAGGGTCTTGATGTTATCGTAATGAACGAAGAGATTGATACTATCGTTTTCCCAATGGTTACAGAGTATAAAGAGTACAAATTTGTAAACGTAACTGATGCAAAATTTGAAGAGAGCGAAGAGGAGAAAAAAGAGGAAGAGGAAAAATCAAAAGATTTTGAATCTTTAACAAAAGAGTTTAAAGAGGCTCTTGGTGACAATGTAAAAGATGTTCAAATCACTTTTGACTTAACTGACTCTCCAGTCTCTATCAAAGAAGACAAAGAAGATCCTTCATATATGATGGCACAGATGATGAAACAGATGGGTCAAAACTCTGAAATGCCACCAATGAAGCCTATTATGCAGATTAACCCTAACCATGAGATGATTCTAAAACTGAGAGATTCAGCAGATCAGAACCTTATCAATGACGCTGCATTTGTATTGCTAGACCAAGCAAAACTCTACGCAGGTATGGAACTTGAAGATACAGCTGGTTTTATTACAAAACTTAACCGTATCATGAGCAAAGCACTCTAAAACCACCCTCCTTTACATGTAAGACTTTCTTGCATGTAGGCATTTATTCCCATCTAAACAGAAGACTTTTTAGTAAGTGATTTTAATTTAGCCTCTAGTTGGTTATAATTTTCTTGAAATCTTATATTTGTCATAGGCTTATTCAAGCAATGCAAGTATGTTTAATTTTTAGGTAGAATTTTAAAATAACAAAAAGAAAATCTA
>JAYEPE010000191.1:0-2722 GCA_034723735.1 Campylobacterota bacterium
AATATAAGCTAAAAATCATCCAAAGATTAGATAGGATGATAAAAAAATATGGGATTTTAAAACTACTTCGTAAAGGTCTAGCTGTAGATGATGCTCATTTTACTTTGATGTATGTAGCTCCACTAGCTTCTAGCGGTAAAGTAATCAAAGAGAGATTTGAAGCAAATGAGTTTAGTGTAACTAGACAAGTGACATATTCAAAAATCAATCCTCTTCAAGAGATAGATATGGTTATCTTCATAAATGGTCTTCCCATCATTACTATGGAGCTTAAAAACCAATGGACAGGGCAAAATGCCAGAGTACATGGACAGAAGCAATATAGAGAAGATAGAGATACTACACAACCACTTTTGAACTTTGCTAGATGTATCGTTCACTTTGCAGTTGATACTGATGAAGCATATATGACTACCAAATTAGATGGAGCCAAAACATTTTTCTTGCCATTTAACAAAGGTGATAATCACGGTAAAGGAAATCCAGTAAATCCTGATGGACATAAAACAGCCTATATATGGGAAGAGGTATTTACCAAAAAATCTCTTGCAAATCTCATACAGCACTTTGTGAGACTTGATGGAAAAGATGGTAGTGCATTATCTAAAAGAACACTGTATTTTCCTAGATACCATCAGCTAGATGTAGTAAGAAAAATCATAGATGATGCAAGCAAAAAAGGTGCAGGAGAGACATATCTTATACAGCACAGTGCAGGAAGTGGTAAATCTAACTCACTTACTTGGGCAGCTTATCAACTTATAGAAGTTTATTATAAAGATGAAGATACCCCTCTCTTTGATTCTGTAATAGTAGTGACTGACAGAAGACTCTTAGATAAACAGCTTAGGGTCAACATAAGAGAGTTTAGCGAAGTGAAAAATATAGTAGCTCCTGCCCACTCATCAGCTGAATTAAAAACAAGTTTAGAGAGTGGCAAAAAAATCATTATCACTACGATACAAAAGTTTCCATTTATAGTTGATGGCATAGCAGATTTGAGCCATAAGCGATTTGCTATTATCATAGATGAAGCACATAGTTCTCAGAGTGGTTCAGCACATGACAATATGAATCGTACAATGGGAAAAGATGCAGAACAAAATGATGCTTTAGACCCACAAGATGCAATACTAGAAATCATGAAAACTAGAAAGATGAAAGGTAATGCCTCTTACTTAGCTTTTACAGCAACTCCTAAACCAAATACTTTAGAAAAATTTGGAGTTAAACAAGATGATGATACATTTGAGCCATTTCATCTTTATAGTATGAAACAAGCCATAGAAGAAGGATTTATTTTAGATGTATTATCAAACTATACTACATATAAGAGCTATTATGAGATTGAGAAATCTATAGAAGAAAATCCGTTGTTTGATACAGCTAAAGCTCAAAAAAAGTTAAGAGCTTTCGTAGAGAGAGATGAACAAACAATATCAACTAAAACCGATATTATAATAGAGCATTTTATAAACAGAGTAGTCAATACTAAAAAGTTAAAAGGCAAAGCGAAAGCGATGGTAGTTACACAAGATATTCAAACTGCTATACTTTATCATCAAGCAATAACTAAAAAACTAAATAAACTTGCTAATCCATTTAAAACTATCATAGCATTTTCAGGTAAGAAAGAGGTCAAAGGCATTGAATACACAGAAGATGAGATAAATGGCTTTGCTTCTAAAGATATAAGTGAAAAATTTGATGAGGATGAGTATAGAATACTAGTCGTTGCAAATAAATTCTTGACAGGATTTGACCAACCAAAATTATCTGCTATGTATGTAGATAAAAAACTACAAGGGGTACTTGCTGTTCAGGCACTTTCAAGATTAAACAGGTCAGCTCCTAAACTTGCTAAAAAAACAGAAGATCTATTTGTATTGGACTTTTTTAATAAAGTAGAAGATATAAAAGATTCGTTTGACCCTTTTTATACAGCTACTACACTAAGTGGAGCTACTGATGTAAATGTACTACATGAACTAAAAGATTCTTTGGATGATGTAGGTGTTTATGAGTGGAGTGAAGTTGAAAGTTTTTGTGATAAATATTTTGATGGGGCTGAAGCTAGTGAGCTTAGTCCTATTATAGATGTAGCTGCACAGAGATTTAATAATGATTTAGAATTAGAAGATGAGAAGAAAGCAGATTATAAAATAAAAGCAAAGCAGTTTGTAAAGATATATGGACAGATGGCTTCTATCATGCCTTATGAGATGGTGAGCTGGGAAAAGCTGTTTTGGTTTTTAAAGTTCTTAGTACCAAAGCTAATCATCCAAGATAAAAATCAAGATATACTGGATGAACTTTTAAACTCTGTTGATTTATCAACCTATGGACTTGAAAGAGTAAAATTAAATACAACCATAGGGTTAGATGACAGTGAAACCCAGCTTGACCCACAAAACCCAAACCCTAGAGGTGCTTTTGGTGGTGATGAGGAGAAAGATCCATTGGATGTAATTATAAATAGCTTTAACGATAGATGGTTTCAAGGGTGGGATGCAACACCAGAAGAACAAAGAGTTAGATTTATAAATATGGCTCAAAAGATGAAAGAGCATCCAGACTATCAAAGTAAGTATGTAGATAATCCAGATACACATACAAGAGATTTAGCTTATATAAAAATCTTTGATGATGTTATGAATAAACAAAGACGAAATGAACTAGAACTTTATAAAATGATATCTCAAGATGATGCTTTTAAGAGTGC
>JAYEPE010000192.1:0-2720 GCA_034723735.1 Campylobacterota bacterium
CGTAAGCTAACACCTCAAGTGTTTAACCTGTTTCAATCCCCTTAAAATCGGGTCTACATGTAATTCAACAATCTAGTAGAGAAGGTAACAAGAGTGGTTTCAATCCCCTTAAAATCGGGTCTACATGTAATTTAAAACGAAAGCAGGCAAAGCGTACCTACCGTAGTTTCAATCCCCTTAAAATCGGGTCTACATGTAATCTTGGGCAAAATTTAGAAGTGAGCTCACGGATGCTGTTTCAATCCCCTTAAAATCGGGTCTACATGTAATCTCTCTCTGCACCTCAGGAAGGGACTTCATACACTTAAAAAAACTGATATAAAAAAAATGAACAATTTATTTTCAAATAACATCTAAGAATTATATCAGATTAAGCTGAATATTTGGTGTTATTTTGATGGCTATAAGCATATTTATATACCTTATACGCTTCATCTTTTGAGAGCAGTTTTGAGCTCTCTTTATCATACAACAATCCTTTAAAATCCACACCTAGTCTTTTGTTGTCATAAATAAAGGTAGGGTAGATTTTTTCAGTGGTATTGGCACGCATAGAAATCCTAAACTCTTTAATGAAAGCATAAAAATTTCTGCTTATTTTTTGTGAACTCTGTGGATGTTGCTTTTGCTCTTGGAGCAATATTTTAATCTCTTGGAGTTGTGTTAAAATTTCATCTGCCCATTGTGGCTTATCTTCTGCTTCACCGCTAAAAATAACATCGATTTTTTCATAAATATTCATCTGTCACCTCCAATAATATTCGGTTTAAGTAAATTAATACCACCGTTTAAATGCACAGAACTATGCTTGTCTACCTTGTATATTCGTACATCATCTTCATCATTATTAATAATCTCCTCTAATTTTTTTACAATATTTATACACTCCTCTTTTGTTGTATCCATGCTGTAAAACTGAGATTTTTGGATGCGAATGGAAACTTTTTCAAGAGTTTTAGCAACTCGTGCAAGGCGCTTCGGATTTGCAATGTCATAACAAATTAAAAAGTTAAATCTTTTCATAATTTATGACCTTCGCCAAAACTTTTCCATGCTGATCTATAAAATAGACATCAAATATTGTAGCAAGCTTTATAGATTTGGCAATTGAAATGTTGATTAGCTTGTTAATATAGATCTCCTTAATATACCTATAGGCAATAACACTCTCTTGTGTTTGTGTTTTTACAACAAGATACTCCGAAAAAATACTAAGATCTGTTTTGGAATCTTTAACTATGACTATTTGCTTCATATATCATCTTTTTTAGATTAGCTACTTCGTTATCTAGTTTTGGTTTGAGTATATCAACTAGGGATACAAACTCGCCCCAAACTTTTTTTCTACCCTCATATTTCAAATAAACACCACCTTTTTTACTAAAATCATCAATTTCAAGTATCTTATTTTTAAATATAGAAATAACAGCTTGATTTATATGAGCACGAAAAAGCTCCAATATATCTGATGCCAGAGCGTTGTGGTCTCTAAATGGAGTGTGCAAATATCCAATTGATGGTTCATATCCATGACTTAAAAGCTTTATGGTGATGATTTTATAATACAGGGAATACCAGTATGATAGCAGTGCATTTACAGAATCTCTCGGCGGCTGCTTAGATCGTCTTGATTGATGCATTTCTCTTGGCAACACACTAAAAAAATATGCAAAATAAACTCTTGCAAATGAACCCTCAATACCCATGATTTCATCTAGTTCTTTGGCATTTTCAATTTGCTGTATTTGCGTTGAAATATCAATAACAATATCTAAATTTTTTAACTGTTCTTGATGCGAGATGAGTTTGTTTTTTATAAAGTATTTGGCAAATGTCATTTTAGAACCAATAGAGTGATATTGCGCCAATTTAATCTCAGCATTTTTTGCATTAGCACTATTGATGATAGAAAAATTATCATTATTATACGATATAAGCAGTATTGAGATATTTTCTTTGGTAAGTTTGAGGATGTCTTTTGTATGTAGTGTAGCCCTATGATTTAAAATGAGAATATCCATAAGCTTAAACGGAATAGTCTGCTCTTCAAACTTAATGGAACTGTTTTCTATTTTTAGTGTAATGTCTTTTTTATCGATGATAGCTATTTTCATAAGATAATAACTCCACTGTTTTCATACGATATTTGGGTAGCTTTACCTAGCAAAATGGGATCTGATACTTTAATGATATTGACCTTGTCTTCATCTTCAATAATCTCCTTTAATTCTCTAACAAGTGCTTTCATAAGTTTTGCATCAAGAGGAGCCTCTACAGCAGATTTTTGTCCGCCAAGTGCGTATGAGTATGCAATTTTTTTGACTTTAGGAAGGCGTTTTTTGTCGAAGATATCGTAGGCTATTATGAAGTTTTGCATCATTCATCCATGTAAGTAAAAAGGTTTATGTTGTTTTGCTGATAGTTTTTAACATAGATGAAAAGTTTTTCTAAGCTTTTATCTCCAACTCCTTTAACTCGCAGTAGTCCACTAAGACTATTAATATTTGGATCTTCTAGGGCTTTTCTAATTTTTTTAACAATATCTACTCTTATTTTTGACTCTTTTTTTATTGTATCATCATCAATATTTTGCAAAATGGCTTTAAACTCCTCATATAAATCATCTTTAGCACTTGGATCAAAATGCCAAATTTCTACATCTATGTCACATCGACTAAGATATTTTGTCATTATCTGCAGTGATTCATCAGGATTTATCC
>JAYEPE010000193.1:0-2707 GCA_034723735.1 Campylobacterota bacterium
AAGGGATTGATCTTGTGTTGATTTGCCAAGATAAAAGAGTGAGAGTTTTTCGTAGAGGGTTTTCATAGCTGCTCTTTACATGTAAAAGTTTTTTTATTTTACATGTAAAGAGCTTATAGTCTTGTACGCTAATAAATATCGCCTCTATTATCTCCCTTTTCAATATAGATTATTAACGCTTCATCAACAATATCATAGATAAATCTATATCCACCAATTCTTAATCTAAAAACACTTCTGTTTTGTAGTTTCTTTGAATCAATCTCCGAGTTTGTAGGATAGGGATTTTGTTGAAGTTGTTGGAACTTTTCTTTAATTCTTTGTTTATCTTTTGGATTTCTACTGTGAATGAATTTAATAACTCTTTTGTGTAAAATAAGTTTATACACTATAATCTAATCCCAATTTATATCATTCATATTTCCATAGTTTTGAGAGCCATTTTTTCTCTCTTCTCTACCCTTTAGTATGTATTGATAATCTTCTTCATCCTCAGTAATAGCTTGAATATCTAAAGAGTTTGTTTCAGTTTTATTAATGATTTTAACATCTGATTTCAAACTATTCAAAAGATACATAACTTTATCAACAACAGAATCTTTAACATCAATTGTTAGTTGCATCTTTTACTCCTACTCTTGATTTTTAATGAAATCATTATACCATTATCAAAATAGTTACTGCATAAAAGTGTATAATCAAAAAGTTTTACCTGCGTTGGAGTACAGTATTGTTAGTATTTTTTTTGATATTTATATTTCTTAAATGGGTTATTATATGATTGATCCTGCTTTTTTATTCGGACAAATGTTTTCAAGCTTATGGTATCTGTTGCCATTTGTCATCATTATCGCTTTTTTTAAATCCCCTTGGTTCAAAGGAAAGATTGGAGAGGGTTTAGTAAACCTTACTTCATCACTACGTTTGGATAATACCAGCTATAAGAATATCAAAGATGTCACTATTCGATTACAAGATGGTACAACAACTCAAATTGACCATATTATAGTTTCACCATTTGGATTGTTTGTCATAGAGACCAAAAATATGAAAGGTTGGATATACGGTTCTGAAAACCAAAAGCGGTGGACACAGAACATCTACGGTAAGAAATATCAGTTTCAAAACCCACTCCATCAAAACTATCGACACATCAAAGCATTAGAAGAACTCTTAGGATTTGAAGCGAATATTCACTCTATTGTTGTTTTTGCTGGTGAGTGTACCTTCAAAACAAAGATGCCATCAAATGTATTTATCGGTGGAAAGTATATTGGTTACATTCAATCGTTTACAGAGAGGGTATTTAGTGAGAATGACGTACACAAAATTATAGGGACTATTGAATCGGGAAAAAGTACAAAGAGCTTTAAAACAAATCGAGAACACGTTCTGTCTCTCAAAGAACGTAATGGTGTCAAGAAAAACTATCGTAATGACCCAAAGATTACATGTAAAAAATGTGGTGGTGCTATGATGGAACGAATCAATAAAAAGACCGGTGAGGTATTTTTAGGATGTAGTAGATATCCTAAGTGTCGTAATACAGAGTTGATTTGATATAAAATAAAAATGAAAAATAGTGCCTGACACGAAGGGTGTGACACGAATGGTAAATGGTAAAGTGCCATTGAAGAAACTGTAGTTGTTTCTAGCATTGGTGTTTTATAATCGCTCAGATGCCTTTTTATAAACTTCAAATTCATTGCGTTTACCAACAGCAATAATTTCAATAATAATCTTATCTTCAATAATCGAATAAACAATTCTGATACGTTTTTGATCAGCATACATTTTTCTACAACCACTAAGGTCATAGCCATTTTTATTTCCTAAAAGTTTACCAAGTTCAGGCGATGATGCAATTTTTTTAAACTGTTTGAAAACTAAAATTTTTTCACGATGAGAAAGTTCATCTAAATCATCATCAGCCTCAGATTTTAGTACAATCTTATAACGCATCTAAGTCTATTCTATGTCGTTGTGCTGAGTCTTCAAGTGTTACAGTTTTAGATTTTTTTCTTTCTTGAATTTTATTGTAAATGTCCATATGCTCTAAAAGATCATAAGCTTCTTGTAATCTTTCATACTCATCAATCGGTAATACCACTGCTTCAAGTTTATTATTTTTAGATATCGCTAAACGCTCTTTAGAATGTTGCATAAGATCTTTTAAAGCAGTAGCAAAACCTCTCGCCATATCACTTGCTGAAATAATCTCATCTCTTGAATAAGTCACCATAATTTAAACTCCTAGATACGTAATATTATATGTATTATATCATGTATAAAATTAGAATACTTTATTATGAAATATATTTAAAAAAATGGGTCAATGAAAAAATGAAATAGAAATTTTAAGAATTTTCAATCGGAACAAGCCAAGTAAATAAAAGACATAACAAAAGAAATAGATATAAAGAAAAGTGTATAATCACTACCATTAAATTTATGCAATGCCATAAAACTATTGGAAGTGAATGAAAGTAACACATAATGATATTAAAGAGAACGCCTATGACAATGCATATAGCAAGGGTTTGGGCTATTATCACTCTAGCAAAGTTTTAAGTTGTACGCTTGATGAAAACGATCTGTTTTCATTAACCTTGTCAGGAATTGTTAAGGGAAGTGGTTACCATAAATATAGACAACTTATTGAAATCAGTGATGAAGATGGAGAGGTTTACATTGAAGGGCAGTGCAG
>JAYEPE010000194.1:0-2694 GCA_034723735.1 Campylobacterota bacterium
GCTACTGGCTTAATCTCAAAGCTCATCAAGAAACTCTTCTATGGTCTGTAGCTCATCTGCCTTTTTAGGGTCATCTAAAACCTCTCTTAACTCTTTGCACGATGCATCAAAGCTTTTATAAAACTCTTGAGCTTCTTGCTCTGCCATATAAGATTTAATAGACTCTATAATAATATCTGTTCTGTTTAAGTTGTACTCTTTTGTAAATTCGTCCATCTGCTCTATCAAATAAACAGGAAGTCTAAGCCCTACTTGTTGTTTTTGTAGTTGTGCTAGTGAGTGCATAGTAAAATCCTTTTAATTTTTTATATATACAATTATATACTATTTATATATATAAGTCAAACGCTTCTAATACACATCACTGTGGCTTCCTATGTCAATAAGAATTATAACATCATCATAAAATCTAAACCCTAACCTCTCCACTCAAAAGCTTCTGTAGCAGACCTTTTTTAAGTGTTTTATCATGTAGCTTAATTTCACACCTTTACTTGATTTAGATAAAATGTCAAAAAAACTAAAGATATACAATGCAATTTACCCTCGAAGCTACTAGCGCAAAAGCTCGTGCTTGTACAATTACAACGGCACACTCAACCATAACGACACCTGTATTTATGCCTGTAGGTACGGTAGGTTCTGTTAAAGCTCTTGATATGGCTGATATGATAGATTTACTTGACACTAAAATTATTTTAGCTAATACCTATCATATGTACCTACGTCCTGGGTCTAAAACCGTAGATGCTATGGGAAAACTTCATGGTTTTACAACTTACAATCGCAGTTTTTTAACTGATAGTGGTGGTTTTCAGGCCTTTAGTTTGAGTGATATTTCTAAGCCTACTGAAGATGGAATTGAGTTTCGTAGTCATATTGATGGCTCAAAACATTTTTTTACTCCTGAGAAAGTCATTGATATTCAACATGATTTGGGCTCAGATATTATGATGATTTTGGATGATTTGGTTGCTTTACCTGCGACACAAGAGCGGATTGCAACTTCGATAGAGCGTACAACAGATTGGGCAAAACGCTCGATTGAATATTTTCGTCAAAAACAGAGTGAGGGTATTGGGATGGAGCAAAATATTTTTGCTATCATCCAAGGGGGAACAGATAAGGCTTTTCGCACCAAGTCTGCAAGAGAACTTTGCGAACTTGATTATGATGGTTTTGCTATCGGAGGGCTTTCTGTAGGTGAGGCTAATCAAGATATGTATGATACGGTTGAGCATACCATACAGTATATGCCTGAGGACAAACCACGCTACCTTATGGGTGTGGGTACACCTGAAGATTTAATTGAAAATATAGATCGTGGGGTAGATATGTTTGACTGCGTGATGCCAACACGTAATGCTCGCAATGGTACTTTATTTACTTCATTTGGTCGTATTAACATTAGAGGAGCCAAGTTTAAGCTTGATAAAGAGCCTATAGACCCTGAATGCGACTGTCTTACATGTAAGCGTTATACTCGTAGCTACATGCACCATCTTATGCGCGCAAAAGAGATTACATTTTTTCGACTCGCTTCAATTCATAATCTTCATTACTATCTTACATTGATGAAACACGCTAGAGAAGCAATTTTGGATGATCGCTTTGCAGATTTTAAAAAAGAGTTTTACCTTAAAAGAGATATCAACTTCTAAAAACAGAGCGATTTCTTCCTTTTCCCTTCGCTTCATAAAGTGCTAAATCTGCCAATTTCAAGAGATCATCTAGCTTAGCTTGAGTGTTATGCGAAGTTTTTGCCACACCTGCACTAATCGTACATGCAACACAATGATTATCATCAGTAAACACTTCAATACCTTCAATACTCTGGCGAATATTTTCTATTATTTGCATCAATGCTTCATCTGAAGCAGCATGATATAATAGTGCAAACTCTTCTCCACCTATTCTTCCAAACAGAGTATCTTTTGAAATAACCTTAGCAATCATTTGTGCTACTGCAATAATAACCTTATCACCAACAGGATGGCCATAAGTGTCATTTATTATTTTAAATTTATCAATATCAATCATTATCGCATACAGATCATCGTCATTATTTTGAAATTTCATCTCACCAAGCTCAAAAAATTTCCTGCGGTTGTAAATACCAGTCATTACATCATGCGAAGCGATAAATTCTAAATGCTCAAGAAGTGACTTAAGCTTTAACTCACGTTTAACACGAGCTAAGAGTTCTTTAGGCTTAAAAGGCTTGGTAACAAAATCTATCCCACCTATATCATACGCTTTTTCAATACTCTCTTCATCCGTTTTTGCAGTAATAAAAATAACAGGAATATCTTTTGTCTTGGAAGATTTTTTTAATGCTTCACATACTTCATAACCATCCATCTCTGGCATCATTATATCAAGTAAAATAAGGTCGATTTTTTCCTCGTTGGCAATTTCTAAAGCCATGGGTCCATCTATTGCTACAGTAATATCATACTCATCTAATAAATTCAATAAAACATCAATATATGTTTCAGTATCATCAACAATTAAAATAGTAGGGTTATCTGCTAACATCAACTATACCTTTTATACATTCTTATTTTGTATGAAACAATTTTTGGGCATCTTTAAATTGATATTTTCTAATAAGTTTTTTTACCTTATTAAAAAATATCTCATCATCTACCGATAAAATATACTGCTCTATCTCCTGAATAACAGGTTGAGACT
>JAYEPE010000195.1:0-2689 GCA_034723735.1 Campylobacterota bacterium
AAAGATAAGCTATCATCTACTGCGTTAGATACCCTTGAAGCTATTAATAGCTCCTGCGGATATCTGCCTTGTAGCTAATAGCTTATCTTTTATTTAAAAGTGGGAATATATAAGTGGGATGTGTATAAGATAGAGAGATGGCTAAGGGATTTCCCTTATGCCATTTGTGCCGCTACTTCAGCTGCAAAGTCATCTTCTTTTTTCTCGATGCCTTCACCAACTTCAAGACGAATAAATGCAGAAACTACAGCAGTTCCACCAGCAGCTTTACCAGCTGCTGCAACTGCCTGGGCTACATTCATTTTATCATCAAGAACATAGTTCTGATCTAGGAGTGCTTGCTCTTTGTCTAAAGTCGTGTTATCTTGGATAAAACGAGCTATTTGACCAGGAACAATTTTATCCCAAATTTTCTCTGGCTTGTTCTGCTCTTTAAGTGTCGCTTTGATATCAGTTTCAGCTTGTGCTAAAACATCATCGCTCAATTGACACATAGAGATATATTGAGGAACGTTAAGCAGTGGTTTTTTCATACGTGCACGTTCTTCGTTCTCAGTTTTAATCGCTTCGATACGACCTTTAGTCTCAGATGCTACATACTCAGCATCAAAATCAGTATATGAAAGTGTAGTTGGTTTCATTGCAGATGCATGCATTGCAACTTGTTTTGCTACTGGAGCTAAGGCTGCTGCTGTTGCAGGAGAGTCACACTCGATAGAGACAATAACACCAATACGTGTATTTGAGTGAACATAACCATTTACTACAGAGTTTGCATCAGCAGACAGTGTATTTAAACGGCGATACTCAATTTTCTCACCAATTTTAGCTACTGCTTCATCAAAGTATGCGCTAAAGGTTGAACCATCAAATTCAGTCTCTTTTAACGCTTGCGCATCAGTACAGTTTGTATTAAAAACTTGTGTAATAGTTTTTGCTACTAAGTCTTTGAAACCATCATTTTGTGCAACAAAATCAGTTTCAGAGTTTACTTCTACTAAAGAAGCAGTTTTAAAGTCATTAGAAACTTTAAAACCAATAGAGCCCTCAGCAGCTACACGATCAGCTTTTTTAGCTGATTTTGCAACACCACGTTCTTTTAACCACTCTGTAGCTTTTTGCATGTTTTCATCATTTTCTACGAGAGCTTTTTTACAATCCATCATAGGAGCATCTGTTGCTTGACGGAGCTCTTTAACCATTGCTGCTGTAACTGCCATAATTATGCTTCCTCAGTTTTTGCTTCTGGAGATGCTTCTTCTGCTACAACTTCTTCAGTTGCTTCAGTTGCTTCAGCTTGCTCAGATGCTTCTTCTTGTTCCGGAGCCTCTTCAGCAGCACTTAATGCTTTACCTTCATTAATAGCTTCAGCCATCTCTTTACAGAAAAGTTGAATTGAACGAATCGCATCATCATTTCCTGGAATTGGGAAATCGATAACATCAGGGTCACAGTTAGTATCAAGTGGAGCAACAACTGGGATACCTAAACAACGTGCCTCATTAACTGCAATGTGCTCTTTAACAGCATCAATTACAAAAAGCATATCTGGGAGTGTTTTCATATGACGAATACCACCAAGGTAAGCATTCAATTTACTTTTTTGACGAGACATCATTAATGCTTCTTTTTTAGTAAGAAGATCTGTTTGACCTTTCTCTTCCATCTGCTCGATGATTTCAAGTTTACGGATAGATTTTTGGATCGTATTATAGTTAGTAAGCATTCCACCTAACCAGCGGTTATCAACATAAGGCATACCACAAGATTCAGCAGCATTACGCACTGCAGTACGTGCTTGTTTTTTAGTACCTACAAAAAGTACAGTTTTTCCTTCAGCCGCAGCATCAAGAACAATTTGGTACGTGTTACGGAAATAACGAAGTGTTTTTTGAAGATCGATAATATAGATATTTTTACGAACACCAAAAATATATTTTTTCATTTTCGGATTCCAACGACGTGTTTGGTGTCCGAAGTGTACACCACATTCTAATAAGTCTTTCATAGTTACCATAGTAACTCCTTGAGTAAAAAAATCCTGGTTAGCGTCAGTATCTCTCAACGACTCGTGGATATTATTTCATCCAGAGCGCACCAGTTTTTGAGTAGTTGATACCTGATAAACTGTTTCTCTATAGATATCTATAGACAAAAGCGCGCAATTATAGAGGAAAATCGCTTAACAAGAGCTTTTTACTTGACAAATCTCAATGTGCTTTCATACTCATTTTACTATACTTCGCAAAATATTACATGTAAGGCTTATAACACTATGAGTGAATTTTTTAATAATGACAACTCTCCCTTTAAAGACCAATATCCTGATGGGCATCCAGTTCGTGTTTATCTTGAAGAAAACATTCTTATTCGTAGCACTATCAGAGAGCTTCAAGCAACAAGTATTGAGACACAATTAGATTTTTATAGTGAGCTTTTTAATAAGCTTGGCAAAGTCGAGCTCCACTTTGCACGCAAAGAGAACCAGCTTTTTCCTTATCTTGAAAAACACGGCTGGACAAGCCCTTCACAAAATATGTGGGCATTTCATGATCAGATTCGTGATGAAATCAAGCAAGCACGCAAAGCCATTAAGGAGGGAGATGTTACATCTATTATTTATGCAACACAGAGCGTTTTTAACTCTTTAGAGCATATTATGCAAATAGAAGAGCAACGACTATTTCCT
>JAYEPE010000196.1:0-2687 GCA_034723735.1 Campylobacterota bacterium
GTGTAAAGGTGAATCTATTGAAATAATAGATGACTCTGTTTATAAGTTTGAAAAGGCTGGCATATCAAAAGGTTTAGAAGAAGTTGAAAACGGTAATGTTTATTCATCTGATGAGCTTATCCAAAAGAAAAAGGGTCGGGTTATAACTATTACCAGAAAGTAACCCTAGGATGTGTATAAAAGGTTTACTTCTGAGCGTTATCTATAATCAGACTTTGCGTAGGAAATGCAAAATTTAGACCCGCTTCATTGAATTTTTTAAGAATTTGCATATTGATTTCATCTTGGGCTTTGACAATAGGGCTTCCTTTTTTAATCCAGTACAAGACCATAACATTTAAAGAAAAATCACCAAAAGAGTCAAAAGCGATAACACTATCTTGGGTATGTATATTAAGTTCTATAATTTTCTCTAAAATTACTTTTGCTTCTTCAATTTCTTGAACACTAGTATCATAAGTGAGTCCTAGATAAAACTTAATACGTCTGCCTCGTTCACGAGAGATATTTAAAACAGAGTTATCCGTAACAGCAGAGTTGGGAACGGTAACTTGTCTCCCATCAAGTGTTTCTAGACGTGTACTTCGTAGTCCTATTTCTCGGACAAATCCTTCATATCCATCAATAACTATACGCTCATGAAGACTAAAAGGCTTATCACTAAAGATAACAAAACCACCAAACAAGTTAGCAACTGCATCTTTTGCAGCCAAGGCAAAGACTAAGCCTCCAAGACCTAATCCTGTAATCATTGTTGTGACATTATATCCTGCATTATCGATACCAATAATAAGCATCATTGCCCAAATTGCTATTTTAATGACCTTGCGTACAATAGGCAATAAAACATCATCAAGATCAGTTTCAGAGCTTTTAACTTTAGGAACAATATATTTTTCAATAAGCGCATCAAAGAAACGTGTTGTAAACCATGCTATATTAAATAAAATAGCAAAATAGAAGATACTATCTACAAACTTTCGTATCCCCTCTGTTAAGGTCAGAATATCAAAAGCAAACCAAAAACCAAAAAGCGTAATAGCTAAAGAGAGTGGTTCTTCCATCATATCAACAAATATAAAATCTAAATTATTAGCTGTTTTTTTGACATAAGCCTTTATTGTTTTTTGAATCATCCAATAGAGAAGCTTTCCTAGTACAAGCGCTCCACCAGCTATAAAAATAGCATAAAACCATGTCTCTAAGGTATTATATAAATAAACTTCTTGTAACATACGTGAACCTTCTATAAAGTATTTGGGAAATGATATCGAATGAGGGGTTAAACTTTAATATCTAATCGATGCAAAGAGGGTCTTTCTTGTGTCTCTTCATCATCATTTTTAGCATCACGGTCTTTAGGATTTTCTGATTCTGATTCTTGCTTGGTATGTTCTCTGTCCTCATCAACCTTGTGGTTCTCCTCTGTAGGACGTACCTCTTCAACTTCTTTTTTCTTATCATTAGCTGAATCAGCAGCAGCTAAATTTTGAAGCTCAAAACGATTTTGCAAAGCATTTTTTTCACTTGCAGCAATAGGAGTAGCTTGATTTGTGTAGATAACATTTGCAACAGGACCAATAGAAGCCATAACCTACCCCTTCAAAATATTAATTGTCTTGTACTTATTATACAGTACATTTGCGCCTTCTTGGATTTTCACCTCACGCCTAGGAGTATAATCGACCAAATAGTTATCTTTTTCAAATACTGAGAAATCTACACAGATTTTTGCAGCATATTCAATAACATTTTGAGGAACATTTTGCTTATCGGTAACAATGATAACATGAGCAGAGGGACGTTCTTTGAGATGCAACCAGATATCTCGTGCTTTTGCACGTGAGAGCAGTGCAATATTCCCTTTTTCACTTTTACCTAACATCACCTTATAGCCCTCAATCCAAAACGTCTCTATGGACTCCTCTTTGGGCTGTTTTTTCTGTTTATTGCGAGGAGGGAAAAGAGTTTGTAAACTAACTAAATCTTTGCACTCATTTACAGTTTGAATAAAAAAGTGTAGATGCTGTACCTTCTCTTGTAAGCCCTCACGTTCTATATGGAGTGAAGTAGCCTTTTTCTTTAAACGTTTTGCATTCTTAAAAAAATACTCTGCCATATCACTTGCCTGTCCATAAGCTTTTGGAATTTCTATGAGCAGTGGATTTCCCTCAAAATCATAGAGTTCTAATTTTTGAGAATAGGGTTTAATTTGATAAATATTTGCCAAGATAACAGTTGCTTTTTGCTGATCGATTTGGGCATTATCTTCAAGATTATCTTGTGAGGGCAGTTGGGCTAAAAGACGCTCTAGTTTAGAAAGTTTCTTTTTTAAAAATGCTGTTTTTTGTTTTTTTAAGGCATTAAGGCGTACCTGCTCTTTTTGTAAATATGCCTCTTCAAGAAAAACTCCAACATCATCAAGAGGAAACTCTTTAGGAGTATAAGGTGGTGGCGGAGGATCTAATAGCTTTTGCCCTACTTTTACCACACGATATGAACTCTCCGCGTCAATATGTCGAAGTGCTTCAAGGACTCTATCATCACTGTCTATAATAATAACATTCGCTGTTTTGCCTGTAAATTCTAGCTGTAAAATTGCAGAAGACTCTTTATAGGCACTACTAAGCGAGGCATGAATACGCAGAATTTTGTCCCCATTATAAAGCTCTATTTTATGAATATAG
>JAYEPE010000197.1:0-13013 GCA_034723735.1 Campylobacterota bacterium
AGACTACTTTTACAGTAATGTTTTCATTAATAATAATAGACTCTTCAGCCTTGCGTGAGAGAATTAACATGCTTCAACCTTATTCAGTAGATAAGTAACTTTTAAATCTTGAATTTCAATAATGGTGATGGTATCACCACAATCAATCCAGTACTGCCCATCATCTGTAATTTTTAGATCAGCACTATCGAGTTTACGACCAAAAAAGAGTGTCTCACTCTCCCCTACATAGTAATTTTGAGGGATATTTAGCGATTTTTTAATGTCGAGTGCTTTTTCATCATTATAGCGAAAAATTCCCTCTTCAAGACGCTCTAAGGCAGTTAAAATTCCTGCCTTAAGACCCAATCGTTCACTAATAATAGCTCCTAGAGAACGAATATAAGTACCTTCAGAGACAGATGTTTCAAACGTCACAAAAGGATGACAGTAGTGCAATAAATGAATATCATAGATTTCAGAATCAATAGGTTTGAGCTTTATTGTTTCACCTGCGCGAGCTAAGTCATAGGCACGTTTACCCTCAATCTTCTTTGCGCAAAAATGGGGAGGTTCATAACGTAGTGAGCCTTTGAGGCTTTCAACTGCTTTTTTTATCTCGTTTACATGTAAGGGCTCAAGTGTATCAATTTGTGTCACTGCTTCAATGTCTAGCGTGTCAGAGTGAGCACCCAACCAGAGTGTTGCACGGTAACGTTTGGGAGTTTTGCTTAAAAAACGAAAAAGTCGGGTGTGCCCTCCAAAAGCAACAATCAAAGCACCTTTGGCAAAAGGATCAAGAGTACCAGAATAACCTGCTTTCTTTGGATTATATTTTCGTTTGAGGTGCCCTAGAAACTGATTGGAGCTTAAGCCTGTAGGCTTATAGGCAACAAATAGTTTATGAATGACTTCTTTCAATTTTTAGAGTTTTTCTACAAATGAAGCGAGAATTTCACGTTTGGTTCCGCTAAAATTTATGGAGAGTTTAAATTCACGACCTGCTTTGCTTACGCCAATAACACGTCCTGCACCAAAGATTTTATGACGCACAAGGTCACCTTTTTTGAATGCTGTATTTTTTTCTAGTTTTAGTGAGCCTTGACAGAGTCCTGCTTCATTGAAAAAACGGCTTTTTTCAAGTTCTGTTCTGCGACCTTTGTAGTAACGGCTATTTACATGTGAGAGGGTTAAGCTCTCTTTTGCACGTGTGATAGCAACATACCCTAAGCGGCGTTCCTCTTCTATATCACTACCATCACCTACTAGAGGCAAAAATCCCTCTTCCATACCAATAGTAAAAAGATGTGAAAACTCTAAACCTTTAGCCGCGTGAATACTCATAATATAGATACTTTCACCCTCTATTTGGTCTTGTTCACTTTGCAGTGTAAGTTCATTTAAAAATTCATCTAATGTGGCTTCAGGATATTGAATGATAAAATCACGAAAGAGTCCATAAAATTCATCAATATTAGAGATCCTATCAAAAGAATCAGGCATATTTTCATAAATACTTTTGAGATTAAATTTCTCTTCCAAGTCATCAATAAAGCTATATATTGAATTTTTAGAAATTTCAATAATCTCTTTTAAATCTTTAATAAACTGCTTCAATGTCGCTGCATTTTTTTTGCGAACTAAAGTTTCAAGTTCACTTTGTGAATGTTTATCAATATAATCAAATAGAGAAATTTCTTGCGCTATAGAAGCAAGTTCAAGCTTATCAACACTTGCCTTGCCTAGACCACGTTTAGGCTTATTAATGATACGTTTGAGTGAAAAATCATCATGAACATTGGTAATAACACGTAAGTAGCTAATAAGATCTTTAATTTCAGCACGGTCATAGAAACGCAGACCACCAACAAGTCTGTAGGAGACTCCTGCACGATTTAAACCCTCTTCTAGTGAGCGTGAAAGGGCATTGATTCGATAAAGAACTGCAATTTCATTAGCAGAGGTGCCCTCATCAATAAGTAGTCTAATTTGAGAAGCAACTTTTCGTGCCTCTTCGTTTTCATCTTCGCTACTTAATGTTAAGACTTCCTTGCCCTCACCCTTAGTAGCGATAAGATTTTTACCATGGCGGGTTCGATTGTGTTGTATAAGTGAATTGGCAACATTTAAAATCTGTTTTGTAGAACGGTAGTTATTTTCGAGTTTAATGGTACATACACCTGGAAAATCCTGATCAAATTCTAAAATATTGCGAATATGGGCACCACGCCATCCATAAATACTCTGATCATCATCGCCTACAACACAGATGTTCTTATGGTTTTGGCAGAGTTTTTGAAGAAGGCGAAGTTGAAGTTCATTGGTGTCTTGATACTCATCGATCATAATATATTGATATTTTTGACTTGTCTGCTCAGCTAAGTCTCTGTTTTGTTCAAGAAGTTTAAAGGTGAGTGAAAGGAGATCATCAAAATCAACAAGGTTATTTTCTAAAAGATAGTTTTCATACTCTTCATAGACTTTGGCAATCTGTTTGTAGTTTTGAAGTTCTGCTTGAGCGTAGGCGTCTTGAGGTGTCAATAATGAGTTTTTATAACGTGAGATTTCACTTGCCATAAGAGGTAAGGGGAGTTCAGAATTAATTTTTTTAATTATACGTTTTTTATCATCAGTGTCAATAACAACAAAGTTATTTTTTCGTCCTAAAAGATGAATATTAAATTTTAAAAAAAGCAAACCAAATTTATGAAAAGTACATAAAAGCGGAGGATAACTTGTTGGCGCAATCATAGAAAGCGCACGCTCACGCATCTCTTTTGCTGCCTTATTAGTAAAAGTAAGTGTTAATGTTTGTGAAGCAGGGATGCCTACAACATCAATAAGATATGCTAAACGTGAGGTGATTGTAGTTGTCTTACCACTACCAGCACCCGCAAGAATTAAAATAGGACCATCAACTTGTTTTACAGCAATTGATTGTTCTTCATTGAGATGATTGAGTATTTTTTCCATTCCTATCCCTTGTAATATCTTTATTATATCATAAGCTTTGTATAAGAAACTAAAAAATATACATTATAATGAGTACTTGCAATAAATATAATTATCAGTTATAATCTTATTATAGTTTCTACTTATAGGATATATTATGTTAAAAGATTTTGCAAAACTCCATACCTTTTTGACAGTAGTTAAAGAGAAAAGTTTTTCCAAGGCTTCAGCTAAATTAGGTATCTCGCAGCCTGCTGTTACGCAACAAATCAAATTTATAGAAGATTATCTCGATACAAAAGTAGTTGAGCGTAAAAAGAATGGCATTAAATTAACGAAAGAGGGTGAAGACCTTCATCGTATTGCGACACGTTTAGAGAAGTCTATCAATAATAGTGAAAGAGAACTTTTAAAAATTATCAATAAAGACTTTACTTTTATTATTGGAGCATCAAATGCTATTGGAAATTATATTTTACCAAAGCATCTTGGAAAAATTAAAGAGTTGATTAATAATGAAGTTTATTCTCGTATTGACCTCTCAGCAGCAATTATAGATCAATTAGAAGATAAAAAAATTGATCTTGCTTTAATTGAGTCTCCTGTTATCCGTGAGGGTATGATTTATCGTGAATGGTTAGAAGATGAATTGGTGCTTTTTTCTAATCAGCCACTCCCTAAGCAGATGCGTAATGAGGATTTTTATGATTGTGATTGGATTTGTCGTGATGAGGAGTCTCATACAAGAAAACTAACAGCTGAGGTTTTTGATGATCTTGGTGTTGATTGTTCTACTTTTAATATTATTGGTGTAGTTGCAACACCTACTGCGATTAAAGAGTCAGTATTGCGTTCTCCACGCAATGGACGTCCTGTTATTTCAGTTGTTTCACGTCATGTCATTGCTAGCGAGGTTGAAGAAGGCAAGCTTTATGAAGCCCGTATTAAAAACTATAGAATTCAGCGTAAATTATTTATTGTCTATTCTAAAGAGCGTAAGCATGATGCTTTCGTTGAGAATGTTGTAAGTTTTCTATCAACAGTTCGCATCTAAAACTATATAACCTCAAGGGCTTTTCTTGAGGTATTTATTTTTTTTTCATAAATTTTTGATTTTCTGGGTTAGATAGAAGAGCGCTCATTGAATTTTTAATTCCCTCTGTTTTAACTTCATTTGTCTTAGTCTCCATAACTTCTGCTACTTGTGCCAAATTAATAAAAATCGGAGTTTCATCAATAATAATTTGCATGATGCTTAAAAGAGGGACTGTTACAAAGCTTCCAATGTTTTCATGTCCAAATCCTGCTTCAAAAACAAGATAATCTTCTTCAATTCGGGCACTCTCAAATGTATAACCAGCTAAAAAGAAGAGTGTCATAGGACGAAACTCATCATTAATATCTTTAGGAAGCTGTGGATCAAAACTGAGTTGCTCTATTTTACATAAAATACCGAAATTTTGCTCTTTCTCAAAGAGATAGATTAAAAGGTCTTGGATGCTTTTTTGCATCAAACCACCATAAGCAGAATCGTTTACAATATCAATTAACATAAGTGTCCTATCATTTTTTTAATGACATTATACCATTTTGAATGATTTGAAATCCTGTCATTGCATTCATAACCGCAAATCCTTGATATGAACTCATAGCATCAAGAGAAATATCACTTACATGTAAGAGACCTTCTTCAATGAGACGCATGCGTGTTGTTCCTTCAAGAAGCGGAGTTTTTGGGCTTATCCACCGATCTTTATCTAAAAAAGCAACATTAGCAATGCTCGTATCTGTAATGAGGTTATTTTTAACAATTAAAATCTCATCATACGCACTGTGTGCTTGTTTTAAGTCATCTATTGCCTGACGATTAGCATATTTAAAATGATAATCAAGGCTATTGGCATGAACAAGTTTAAAGCTTTGAGGCAGATGGAGTCTATAAGGATGATAAGTAATGCAAACGTCTTTGTTATCATATACAATACGACAACGATAGCATCCTTTTTTAGGAGGATTTAAAATCTTAGAGAGTAAAAGAGTATCATTTCCAAGCGTATTATTGACACGTTTTTGATGGTATTTAAGATGCTCAATTTGAGCATCAATAGCGCATAGCGTCTCTAAAAATTGCATCTACTCATCACTAAAGAGTGCGGTAGAGATATAGCGTTCTCCTGTATCGCATAAAATAGTTACAATAGTTTTACCCTGATTTTCTGCTCTTGAAGCAACTTGCATAGCTGCATATACATTGGCACCTGCTGAAATTCCAACGAGCAGACCCTCTTGTTTAGCTAAAGTTTTCGTTGTGTTGATTGCGTCTTCATTGCTTACGGTGATTACTTCATGATAAAGCTCAGTATCAAGCACTTTAGGAATAAATCCTGCCCCGATACCTTGTATCTTATGTGGAGCGGGATTTTCACCTGATAAAACTGCAGAGTCTTGCGGCTCAACTGCAATAATAGCAATATTAGGAAGTGTCTCTTGGAGCGCACTCCCTGTTCCTGTTAGCGTGCCTCCTGTTCCAACGGCTGCAACAAAAATATCAAGATTATTGTCTGTATCATGTAAAATTTCTTGAGCAGTTGTTTCTCTATGAATCTCTGGATTATGAGGATTTTGAAATTGCTGTAGAACCTTAGAATTTTTGATATCTTTTTGAAGTGCCTCGGCTTTGTCAATGGCACCTTGCATACCTGATTGTGCTGGTGTAAGAACAAGCTCTGCTCCTAAGGCTTTGAGAAGATTACGACGTTCCATACTCATTGATTCAGGCATAGTCAAAATAAGTTTTAACTTAAGAGCCGCACAGATAGAAGCGAGGGCAATTCCTGTATTTCCACTCGTAGGTTCGATGATAGTACTGTCTTGGTTTATACTTCCATTTTGTAAGGCACGGCGTATCATATTAAAGCCGATACGATCTTTAACAGAGCTTGTAGGGTTCATAAATTCACATTTTCCTAAAATAGTAGCACCACTTTGCTGTGATGGAATCTGAAGTTTAACGAGGGGAGTATTCCCAATAAGTTCTGTAATATTTTCTGCGATATTCATAAATAACCTTTTCAATTTAAAAAGGCATTATACACTATTTAATGACACCAGTTCCTTCCGCATTAGCTGCATGAAAAATAATAGTGCCATGTCGTTTAGCATAATAACGCATTAGAAGTTTTTGCAAGGTGGCTTCAATAGAAGGCATAAACCAAGCATTATTACTGATTGCAATCATATATTTTGGTTTGCCTTCATAGAGTTCTTCACAGGTTGCTTCGTAACATATGGCATTACGAAAGGAAGTTCCTTTAATCATAAAATCAGTAGGTGCGTCCGCACTAATATAATCTGAAGCCCCATCAAAAAAGGTTTGATTAACATACTCACGAATGAATTTAGGGAGTGGGATATACTCCCCAAAAGGGACCAAGGTCATTTTTTTAGCAAGCGTTTCTCTGCCCTCTTGAAAGAGATAGGTAACATTATAATTATTATGATTTTCATAGTATAAGGCACCGGTAATAATACTGATATGCATTGATTTTTCTTTTAAAATCTCAAGTAAATCAGGATGCATATTTAAAAAGAGTGCAAAAGCAGACTCAGGTAATATAACCAGATCATAGCCATCATCAATAGCTTTATCAATTGCATTAAAATTAAAAGTATTGATTTTATTTTGCATAAAAGGCTTCCATTTTAACTCTTGAGGGATATCCATCGCAATAAGCTTTATCTTTAAATCAGGCATAGGTTTTTGCTCATTTGAGTAATCAAGTGCAGCTATAAGTAATAAAATAGCTCCATAGCGGCGCTTATCCTTACATGTAAGAAAGAAGCTTAGTGCCATTAAAATTAAAATGAACTGCCATTTCTCCACACCAAAGTAACTTTCTATAAAAGGAAGTTCTAAAACCATCCAGTTGTAATCAAAAGGTTCAATAAAACTCAGTGCTATAAGAAAAAGTGCACGAAGCCAAACCTTTTGAGTTAGGGCTAGCACTCCAAAAAAGAGAAGATAGACAAAACCAAATCCAAGCGTAACAATAGGAATCATATAACTAACATGATAGTACTCAAAGCTATAGCCAATCCAATAAAACCATAATAGACCAATAAAAAAGCCTGACAGTAAGATGATACGAGGCTTTACATGTAAGAGTAGATAAAAGGCAACTATGCCACTCAAAGAGTTCAGAATTTTATAAGTGAGATCAAAATGTTCAAGATAGATAAAAGATGAAAAGCTTAATGCTAAAAGTACTGCAACAACAAAATCATTGATAAGTATTGTTTTCGTTTTCATCACCAGCCTAATAATTGGATTTTTTAGAGACTTTTTAGAGGTGCCCATTATATAGAAACTGGCATGAGAAGTATATGAAACTTTATATTTTATAAGCTTATGAGGGTAGAATTAGACTTATAATTGGAGAAGATTACATGCAAAACTATCTTAAAAATCAAATTGCAGCCTCAGCGGCAACAAAAGAGAAAATCTTAGCAGATGAAGCCCTATTAAAAATTATAGAAAATGTGGCAACTGCTTGTGTCAATGTCTATAAAAAGAGTAAAAAAACCATCATTGCAGGAAATGGTGGCTCAGCGGCAGATGCGCAACATATCGCAGCAGAATTAGTAGGGCGTTATGGCTTTGATCGCCCCTCACTTGCTTCGCTTGCACTTACAACAGATACTTCAAACTTAACGGCTATAGGCAATGACTATGGTTACGATAAAGTTTTTTCACGCCAACTTGAAGGTATGGGGCAAGAGGGTGATCTTTTTATCGGAATTTCAACTTCAGGTAATTCTCAAAATGTTATCAATGCTTTTTTGAGTGCAAAAGAGAAAGGAATTGCTACAGTTGCTTTAGTAGGCCGTGATGGTGGCAAGATGGCGCAAATGGCAGATTACGCGATTATTATTCCCTCAAATGATACTCCACGGATTCAGGAATCTCATATTTTGATTGGACATATTATTTGTGATGTGATTGAAAAAGAGATATTTGGTGATGGTGTCGGTGAATAAGGCTCTCTTTTTAGATCGTGATGGTGTTATTAATGAAGACCATGCTTATGTCTATAAACCTGAACAGTTTGAGTTTATAGAGGGAATCTTTGATTTATGTAAATATTATCAAGACCAAGGCTATATTATTATTGTGGTGACCAATCAATCGGGAATTGCACGAGGTTTGTATAGCGAAGAAGAGTTCTTACATGTAAGCCAGTGGATGTGTAAGCAGTTTGAAGATAACGGAGTGAAAATCACCCATATATATCACTGCCCCCATCATCCAGAAATTACAGGCTCATGCCGATGTAGAAAACCTAGCGCAGGGATGTTGTTGGATGCGAAGAGAGAGTATGATATAGATATGAAAAACTCCATTATGATTGGTGATAAAGAGCGTGATATTGAAGCAGCTATTGGTGCTGGTGTGGAAAATACGATTTTATTTACAGCTAACGAAAATACAGAAACTAAAGCTCGTCGTATTACATATAAATATAGTGAGTTGATATGTTGATTTTAAATACAGGCGGCACCTTTAATAAACGCTACAATCCTATTAGCGGAGAGCTTGAAGTTGCCTATGATAATCTCGCGGTAGAGTCTATTTTACAATCCTTACATGTAAAGGATCAGGCCTTAGCAGGAGCCGTATATAAAGACTCCTTGGATATCACAGCAGAAGATAGAAAAATGATTGCAGGGATTATTTTACAATCTAGTGAGAAAGCCTTTGTTGTAGTCCATGGCACCGATACTATGCACTTAAGCGCGGCGCTTCTTGATGCACTTTTAGAAGATCAAGCTGTTATCTTTACGGGAGCGATGATTCCTTTTCATATCGACCCCATAGAAGCAACAGCAAATCTTGCTATGGCAATTGGTTTTGCAAAATGCAAGCCTCCTAAGGGAGCATATATCTGTATGAATGGTGAAATTCTTCCTCATGATAAGCTGACGAAAAACAGAGCATTAGGGGTGTTTGAACGTGTCTAAAGTTGCTTGTACCCACTGTCAGTTAGAGTTTTCTGAAGATGTAATGATTATTGAAGGTGAACATTTTTTCTGCTGTAAAGGTTGCCAAGGTATTTATCATCTGCTTAGTGATGAAGGACTCGATAATTTTTATGATAAAGTAGGCGATACTAAACTCTCTCCTCCCACGCAGCAGTATGAAAATAGTGATAATTTTAATACCCCAGCATTTTATGAACGCTTTGTTACATGTAGTAGTGAGGGCTTCAGTGAAGTATCTTTAGTTATTGAAGGAATTCACTGTGCGGCTTGTGTTTGGTTAAATGAAAAAGCCCTTTATAAGATGGAAGGAATTGTTGATGTAAATATCAATTTTACTACTAATAAAGCACAAATTACTTGGGCAGATAAGGTGGTAAAACTCTCTGAAATTATTGATATGATTCGTGCTATTGGCTACAACGCCTTTCCTTACGACCCCTCTTTGCAAGAAGCTCATGCCAATAAAGAGCGCAAAGATTATTACCTTCGAATGGCAGTTGCTGGTTTTGCGCTGATGAATATGATGTCTATCTCTTTTGCCCAATATCATGGCTATTTTTCAGGTATTGAAGATGATATTGTTACTATCTTAAATTTTGGGGAGTGGGTTCTTGCTACACCTGCACTTTTTTATAGTGGATGGGTCTTTTTTAAAGGTGCCTACTTTGGTATTAAAAACAAGATTGTTAATATGGATATCTTGGTGGCAACAGGAGCATTACTTACTTATATCTACTCCATCTATATTACGCTTTTAGGGCTTGGAGAAGCCTACTTTGACTCGGTGACGATGATTATTGCCTTTGTTCTATTTGGTAAGTTTCTTGAGGTTTTAAGTAAAAAAAGTGCAGTAGATACTCTTGATGTTATGAGTAAACATGTTCCTAATGAAGTTAATATTATTGATGGGGATACTATTACAAGTGTGAGTGTTAATGATGTTAAAGTTGGTGATATCATCATAGTTCATAATGGAGAAAAAATAGCTCTTGATGGGGTGCTTACGGAAGGTGAGGGGAGTTTTGATGAGTCGAGTTTGAGTGGTGAAAGTGTTCCTATCCCTAAACATCTAGGTGATAAAATTATTAGTGGAACCTTAAGTATTGATGCTTCGATTCGTTATAGAGTTGAAAAAGATTTTGCACACTCTACACTTTCAAATCTTATAGCAATGCTTGAAAATTCCATGAGTAAAAAACCAAAAATTGAACAACTAGCTAATCGACTCTCAGAGTACTTTTCTTCTATTATTTTACTTTTGTCACTTCTAACTTTTCTTGTCTGGTGGTTTTGGCCTCATGATTTTAATACAGCCTTTATGGTGGGAATTTCAGTTATTATTATCGCTTGCCCATGTGCCTTAGCTTTGGCAACTCCTGTGGCTACCTTAGTTGGTTTAGGTTTGGGTGCAAAACGTGGCATCTTATTTAAAGAAGCAGCTCAGTTAGAGACAATGGCAAATGTAAACGCAATAGTTTTTGATAAAACAGGAACATTAACAGAGGGAAGACCCAAGGTTATAGATGTTCACTCGATGGATGAAAATGTAGATAAAAAGCTTATCTACGCCTTAGTAAAAAGCTCAAAACATCCCATTTCTAAAGGTATTGTAGAGTATTTAGATGAAGAAGATACTCTTTTGCTTGATGAGGTAAATACCATAACTGCTAGAGGAGTGATAGGACGTTATCAAGGGAAGATGCTACTTGGTGGTAATAGTGCATTGATGAATGATAATGACATTAGATGTAAGGATAATTATCCCAATAGTGCTTTTTATTTTGCAATAGATAATGAACTTAAAGTAGTTTTTGAGCTAAAAGATCAAGCCAAAGAAGATGCAAAAGAGAATATTGCTTACTTTAAAAAACAAGGTCTTGAGCTTATTATGCTTACAGGCGATCATGAAAATGTTGCTAAAGAGATTGCCAATGAAATTGGTATTGACACCTATCAAAGCAATATGACTCCTGAATCAAAAGAAGCCTATTTAGTAAAACTTCAAAACCAAGATAAAAAAGTGATAATGATTGGTGATGGGGTGAATGATATCTTAGCCTTAGCACGCGCGGATATCGGTATCGCGATGGGAAGTGGGAGTGATATTGCTATTGATGTTAGCGATGTAGTTTTGATGCATGATTCGTTAACTTCTTTGAGTGAAGCCTATAAAATTTCAAAAACAACGTATGGACTTATAAAACAAAATCTAGGACTCTCCTTGGTGTATAATGCCATTACTATACCACTCGCAATGGCTGGGTATATTATCCCTCTTGTTGCTGCAGTGTCAATGTCACTGAGTTCGCTTTTAGTGGTAGGAAATTCAATGCGCATACGTTATAGTTGGAATAGGAGATAAAATGGATAGTTGGGTAATAGCAATGATGCTAGGCGCATCAATATTTTTAGGTTCACTCGCACTTATAGCCTTTTTATGGGGCATAAAAAGTGGTCAATTTGATGATGAAGAGAAGTTCCGTAATCAAGCACTTTTTGATGGTGAAGATGCTCTCAATGATGCGGCTGAGTTAGAGCGTAAAAAAGAGGCTTTAAGAAAGAAAAATTATTCACCTGAATAATAAGTTGAAAATTTAAGGATATCAAAATTATAAGTGTAAGAAGTGAGTAAAATTAGAAACTCACCGCAAAAGCGGTGAAAAAGTCTTAAAGACCTTTGATATAAGCAGCAACTGCAGCGATATCAGCGTCAGAGTAAGAAGCTACCTGACCTTTCATCAATGCACCCATACCTTTTTTGTTAAGAGTACCAGCTTTGTAAGCTGCTAAATCAGCAGCAGTATCAACACCAGTAATAACAGCAGATTTACCAAGGGCTTTTTTCTCACCTTTAGCACCATGACATGCAGCACATTTTTTGTAAAGAGCTGCACCATCAGCTGCCATTAGACCAACACTTGCTACTAGTAACGTTAAAGCAATTTTTTTCATATAATTCTCCATGAATGATTTAATACAAAGCGATTATAGTTGGTTATATCTTAAATACTATTGATAATAATCAAGTAACAGGGTGTTAATCATCCTTTTGATACAATAAGAAACTTAATACATGTAAGGCTAGAAATGCGCTATATTGATGAAAATTTGATAAATAAAACGATTTTAATAACAGGTGGAGCGGGGTTTATTGGTTCTAACTTGGCTTTTTACTTTCAGAAGAATCACCCTGATGCGAAAGTAGTTGTTGTAGATAGTTTCCGAAGTGGTGAGACGCTTTCAAATGGAAACTTAAAAAGTTTTGGACATTTTAAGAATCTTTTAGGTTTTAATGGTGAAGTCATTAGTGGTGATATTAATGATTCTGCTATTTTAGTGAAGCTTTTAAATGAGTATCGCTTTGATTATATCTTCCATGAAGCGGCTATCTCTGATACTACAGCCTTAGAGCAAGATTTGATGATAAAAACAAATGTTAATGCCTATAAAGACCTGCTTGATTTGGCAATAGCTCATGGTGCAAATATGATTTATGCATCATCTGGTGCTACGTATGGAGATGCTGAGTCACCCCAGTGTGTAGGACGTGAAGCACCTCAAAATGTGTATGGCTTTTCAAAATTGATGATGGATCACCTTTCACGTGAGTATATTAAAAAGGAAGAGATTAGTATTGTAGGTTTGCGTTATTTTAATGTGTATGGAGCAAATGAGTTTTTCAAAAATAAGACAGCATCCATGGTTGTGCAATTTGGGCATCAAATTCTAGCAGGGAAGAACCCGAAGCTTTTTGAAGATTCCGATAAAATATTACGTGACTTTATTTATATAGAAGATATTATTCAAGCTAATATTAAAGCAATGCATCCACGACAGAGTGGCATTTACAATGTCGGTACTGCTAAAGCTCGTTCATTTCAAGATATTGTTGATATTTTACAGCATGAAATGGGGACAAGTTATCCTTGTGAGTATATGCCAAATCCTTTTATCGGTCGCTATCAATTTCACACAGAAGCAGATATTACTACTACACGTGAAGGTTTGGATTTTGAACCACGTTTTGAGCTCGAAGATGGAAT
>JAYEPE010000198.1:0-2664 GCA_034723735.1 Campylobacterota bacterium
GATTCATTACGACTAACTTTAATTATAGAATTTCATTTGTTGATGATTTCTTGATTAAAGCTAGTTGTATTCCAACTCTGTTAATTTGAAGATTTTTGAGACTTTTTTGCTTAAGTTAGTGCCATTCATACCTGACCCCTTTATTATAGTAGAGCATAGCTTCAAAGTCTTTATCGAAACCTTTGAGAAGTTTATCGAGTAATTTTTGACTTTCATCGATAAGTTTTTCTGTTTGATCAAAGCGTTTTAGGGTCTCATCAAAGAGTTTTACTAAATCATTTTTCCCGTGCTGTTTTGGGTCATGCTCTAAGGCTTTCATAGGCTCCATAGTTTTTTCGATAAGGTCTGCAATCTGATTAAGAGGAGTCTTTTGCTCTTGGTCTGCCACCTCTTGCATAAAGTTTTCAATATAAGGTTTTGCAGTCTCCATGAAGGCGGCAATCTCTTTTTTGTCTTGTGCATCAATGCCGTTGGATGTTTGCATAGAAAATTGATACTCTTGCAGGGAAGAAAACTCAAACGAAGCGCGTTCACCATGTTTGTCTTTTTGTGCTGATAATTCAAGTTCTTGAGTATTTTCAAAATCAAGATTAATAACATCACCACTCGATGTTTTCATCTGAATGTTTAACTCATGAGAACGGTATGCATATAAATCATATGAGGTATTCATGAAAAATCCTTTACTTTACTTGTAAATCGTCTTTTTTTCCAGAAAGTTTAAAGAGATAATCACTTATGAAAAAATCTCTTCTTGTCATGGGCTTAAATTAGCCTTATTTTTCCAAAACTATGGTATTATTTGTTATACTACTTATTGTTATGGAGGTAGAAAATGAATCTTTCAGAACATAAGCTTTTAAAGCTTTGTGGATATGGGTTCAATGCAGAATCTTTAGAGCATGAACTACGAATTTCACAAAATTATTCGCAATATAATGAGTTACTCTTAGCCCTTGAAAATTTACAGACAATTTTAGCCCACAGTGATTTTTATCTCTCTTTATTAAGTGATCGCGATATGATTAAAATTAAAAATGATATGCTTGGTGAAGATGAATTTTTAATGTTAGATGCAGAGATAATTGTTTGGGCAAATGAGCACAATATTGAGCTTGAAGAAGGACTTGATGAGATTTGTATTATTGGGTTTAAAAAAGAGTAGAAAATGAGAATGACTTAAAAACAGTTATTTTTTATGTATAATTATTTATATTTTAACTACAAGGACTTGCAGTGGCAACAATAGATGAGAAAGAAATAGTTTTTAATGATGTTTAAAAATATTTTAACAAGTGGGTACACTTTTGACAACGATGAGCATGAGCTCAAACTAAAATATATTCTTTTTAACTCACTTTTACTTTTTAACATCACTATGGTAACTATTGCCTCTTTAATACGGTTTATAAATGAACAGCTTCTACAAGGTTTTATAGATGTCGTATATATAGCATTTGGCATATTTACATTTTTTCTGGCTCGTCATTCAAAAGTTTATTTCAGTAAACTTATCTACTTTGTAGTCTTCTTCTCATACCTTATAGTCACACTCACTTTTTACAGTGGTTTAAACCAGCTCACCGGTGTTAGTTGGTACATCATACTAATAATGACAGCGTTCTACTTACAAGGGAAAAAAGACGGTACCACTGTTTTTATAATTTCACTTATAACTATTGTCGGTATCAATATAGTGCAACATAACTATACTTACGTACAAACTGCTTTAGGATTTATCCCCTTTTTGGCAGCCCTCTTCTTTATGTATTTTTTTGAAGCTCGAAATAAAAATTTTAAAAGACAACTCTTGGAGGCAAACTCTACCCTTAAAGAACATAACATTGAACTTAGCTACATTGTTAAAACATCTAAATTACAAATTTTAAAGCTTCAGCAGATACTTGAAAAAAGTCCTGTCTCCATCATTATTACTGATAGAGACGGAAACATTGAATATGCAAATCCTTGGTTTAGTAAAATAACTGGTTATAGCCTTGAAGAAGCCATTGGAAAGAATCCAAGAGTGCTTAAAAGTGATCTTTATTCCGATAAAGAATATTCACAACTTTGGAGTGATATTACGCATAAAAAGGTCTGGAATGGTACCTTTAAAAATATCACTAAAGATGGTAAGGAGTATTGGGAATCTGCTATGGTAGCTCCTGTTAATGATGAACAAGGAGAACTAGCTCACTATATTGCTATTAAGCAGGAAATAACGCAACAGGTATATCTTCAAGAGAGGCTCAATCAAAGCAATAGAGAAAAAGTTGAAAATTTTGAAAAAACACTTGAATCATTCGTAAGTATGGTTGAGCAGCGTGATACCTATACCGCTGGGCACTCAGAACGTGTAGCAAAGTATTCCAGATTAATTGCTACAGAGATGAACTACAGTGAAGAAGACTGTGAGTTAATACATAGAGCAGCTATTTTACACGATATTGGAAAAATTGCCACACCTGACAATATCTTATTAAAACCTAAAGGGCTTACAGAGCTTGAGTATTCACTAATTCAAGAGCATGTTGAGACCAGCTATAAAATTTTATCAAGTATCCCAATGTATAAAGACCTTGCCGATATTATTGTTCACCATCATGAACGTTATGACGGAAAAGGGTATCCTCATGGATATAAGAAAGATGAAATTCCTCCTTT
>JAYEPE010000199.1:0-2647 GCA_034723735.1 Campylobacterota bacterium
CCTGTCAAACTATGTCCTTACGCTTACATGTAAAAGTATTATATCGCTTCATAGATAAAAGAAGGTAAGCGCCTATAAAACTCCAACCAATGATTTCGCGGAAGCCACTGCATCTGCACATGTATATTTCGTTTTTTTAATATCTCTTGTATTTCACTATCTCCACCAAAAAACTTCTCATACTCTTGCATACCATAAGTAAATCTTTTATCTTCTGGGGGAAGGTTTTTGAGTTGCACCATATATGCTAGACGTAGCAGTGAGCCTAATTTCTCTTGACGTGACACTAAGGGCATTAATTTTTTAATATGCTTTAAAATATCACCTGCATTACCTTGAAAAGCCAAGACTTCGCATCCTTGTATCATCTTTTGCCATCGTGCTTCAAGTATTTTACTTCGAGGTAAAATAGCAAGTCCTATAAAAGAGTCAAGGGTCTCATAACATTGGCGAAATTCATATTGTGACTCAGCATGAAAGAGATGCTCTGCCTTACGAATAAAGAGTGAAATATGATCATAATGCTTTATCAAATGTGGCACATCATGCAAGAGTGCACAACTAGCATTAGCATCTTCAAAACGATCCTCTTTAAGTGCCAAAATGATCTGCTCAATCAAAGAGTCTGTCTCTTGCATAATTCTCTTATAAGAAGGCATCATCTTTAAGAGTGGGTACCGTTGGGTCATTACATGTAAGGTTTTATAATCTTGTGTAGCAAGTGCCTTAGAAAAGGTGATAATATCAGTTGAGAGTTCCAAAATAAGACGAATTAATGGTGCCTTGGCGCTTACCTTGTTAAAATCTTGTAAGAGTGTTTTCGCTTCAAGTTCGTGACCTTGGAGTATTAATTTTTGTGCTTTTTCAAAAAGATTTTCCCAATTTTCTTCTATAGCATGAAACTCAGGTGTCATTTTCAAGGCCTTATACTCATCCACTAAGCCATACAAGGCACTTAAACGTTGGTTTTTAGCTAAATACTGTAGCCTTTCATAATGATGAAAGGCATAAAAAAGTTCTTGAATACTCTTCTTTTTTGATGGAGTACGCATAAACATTTCAAGATGATTATATGCACCTGACTCATCATTGAGCAAAAGAGCACGAAGGGCTTTAGCATAATAGAGAGAAAATATTTTCTCTAAATCAACAAACCAAGAACTCTCCTTCAAAAGCGGAAACTCTTCAATAAGCTCATAAGCCAATTCAAACTGTCTATTTTCTATTCTCATTTTAAGTGATCCAATAGGAATAAGCTTGACCTTATAGATACTACCTGATTCCAAAGCAATATAGAGAAGGCTCTCATCTCCCATCGCTATAGCACTAATATTTTCATGAAATGATAGATAATGGCTATCAATAATCTGCATAGTTTCAATATTAATAAGAGCAATATTTTTATGCTCGGAGGCTGCAAGTCCAAAGGTATTTCCACTGAGAATAACAAGATGCTTAATAGCGCCAATAGAAGCTGAAACCTGATGATGCGGTCGATTTTCATGAATACAGAGCTTCACTATTTTCCCATCTTCATTAGCAAGTAAAATTGTATTTTCATCGATAAAAGCAATACAGTTGATACGTGAACGTCCTGGATAGATCCGTATTGGATGTGTGCTTGTTAAAGTATTACTAATAACCACAGAGTCACCATAACCAGCGGATGCGACTAAATGATGATATGTAGCAAGGGCAGAGACATAATTATGAAGAGGAGCCATCATCTTATGCGTATGTTCAGGAAAAGAGGCTAGCCTCGAGAGCATCTCATCATGATTATAACGATAGAGAAAAACACGCCCCTCACTTGTACCAAGTATAAGATACGATGCATCACTATTAAAACAGAGGGTATTGATCTTACCAATATCAACATGAATACGATGGATGGCTTGCTTTTGTTGAAGATCTACAATATAAACATACGCATCATGAGCGTACGCAAGATAATGACCATCAAGACTAAACGCTACCTGTTTGGAATCCTCACCTAAACTTGCAAACTCAAAATTATCACGTATAGTATTGTTTTGTGTATCGACAAACGACACATGATGATCATGACTCACTGCCGCCAAAGTATCCTGAGCTAAAAATGTCAGCGCAATAATTTTTGTTTTTAAAGAGATGAGCCTAGAGGGATCTATCATGCCGTATCCAAACCATCATCGTCGCTATCAACTCTTTATTGCTGTTTTGCTCATATAAAATAGCGACATTATCACTAATATAACATAATAGTTTATTATCATAATAAGCATCAGGTGAGCACTCTTGAGAATCTTGTAATACATTTCCTAGCTTGATATTTTTTTTATTCTTTACATGTAAAGAACGACTCTCAATACGCTCAATATATCTTTTATCTTGTGTTGGATATATTTCTAAGATATTTTCATCAGCACGTCGCACCAAAAACATAGGCTTTGGCACACCTGCTTCAAAACGTGTGTAGGAGTTAAGTTTAAAACCTAAAAGCGATGCAGTGATTTTGGCTTCGTTAAAAGGAGTCATAGCATTTAACCCTCCCACTCCTTTATCACGAAATTCTAGGGTGTAAGGCATCCCTTTTGGTTGGGAGCATGCTGTTATAAAAATGAGTAAAAAGAGAGAAAGTATTTTTTTCATAAGTGTATTATACAAG
>JAYEPE010000200.1:0-2645 GCA_034723735.1 Campylobacterota bacterium
ATTCCCTCTTGACTGCTTGATTTTCTACTAAAATACAGGAATGAAAAAACTACCCATGGGTATTTGAGTGCTTATATTTTTATACCCTTTTCTAACTCTTTTTCAGCTAATTTTGAAAAACCTATATCAGCAGATTATATTATGGAGATTACACAAAAAATGTGTAACAGGTTACAGATAGAAAAAAAGATAACCCCTCACAGTTTTAGAAAAACTTTTATAGAATTATCTTTGAATAAAAATGAGAACTATAACAATATCATGAATGCTACAGGTCATAAAACCTCACAGATGATAAGGTATTATGACTATAGGGATAAGGTTAGGAATAATGCTATTAATTCATTTGAAGAGATGTTTTATTAAAAGTAGGTTGTGCTACAATATAATATATCATTTAGGGAGAAATATATTATGAAAAGAATTGTAACATTAATGGTTATGTTGAGTTTAACATATTTAAGTGCAAAAGACAGCAATACAACAGTTGTAGAAGATAAAAATATGACAGCTACAAAGGTTGAAAAAGCTACTGATTTGCTTGGACGTTTTAATTTTGGGGTAGGTATAGGTTATGAAAATTATAAAACACCATATATTTCAAAAGTTGAAACTCTTGGTGATGATAGAATTGTTAGGATATCAGATAGTTAGAATCAAAAACCTAGTTTGTGGTTGGAAACTCACTATATATGGGATGGGACAGCAACTGATTGGGGATTTACCCATTCAGCACCGGGCTTTTATGTTGGTGCTAGATTGGCAGGTGCTGATAGTGATGTTTTTGATGCTTTTAGTTTAGGGTTACTTTGGTCATTTAAAAGAACAAAGCTTGGTACTCCCTTGAAGAAAGGAGAAATTGCTGAATCTATTAATATAGGATTCGGTCCAGTATGGTATAAAACCAAAGTATTGGCTTCGGGTATTGTAGAGGGAGAAGCTCTACCAACGAACTATAATGAAGTGAAATTAGACTCACGTGATGAAGTTAGTTGGATGTTTATGGTGTCTGTAGGTTTTTAACTTGCAGTGCTAATTCGGATTAGAATTAAAAACACCACTATATACATTTTCGGGGAGTGTAAATAATGCTATAGGGAGTGTAATAAATTCACTCTGAAATCATTTTATCCAATTATCAATAATATCGGTAAGCTCTTTATCATAGCAATCATGGTTTGAATGCTCTTCTAATGGATTTTTCCACCAATTTTTATGTGTTCTTGTCCACTCTTTATGATCAATTAATTTTAGCAACTTTCTTTCATCTTTTGTATATACATAAGTATCAGATATTAGGTTAAATATCATTTCACAATATTGTTCATATTGAAGATACTTTTTAACATTTTCATCATTGAAATCAACTTTTGAATTGTTTCTATATTTTCTAGAGAAATCATCCCATCCACTTATAAATTGTTTATTTTCTAAAAATGGGTTATTAAAAGCAATATCTTGTATTTTAAATAGTCTATCATGAATGGAATTTTCAAATCCAAATGCTCTGTTCTTAATATAGAAAAATATACTTACTCCAGCTGAAATAATAATTGATAAACCTATTAATAATGTTTTTGCATCAATAGAACATTGCTGAATGCACTCAATCGAAGTCATAACTTAACCTTTTACTGAAAATGGTAATCTTTTATAAGACCTACAACTGTTAAAGTATTGCGGATTTTGTTTGGTTCTTGGGTCAGACTGAACAAGGTAATCTGTTTTAATATATGCTTTTTGTGTATCTAGTATCTGTTCGAATTTATTATTTTTTGCAGTTTCAATTAAGTGGTATGAAAATAAACCTCCTTTAGAAGTATCTGCTGATGTTTCATCTATATCACATGCATACAAAATATTCTGTTGTCGTAGACATTGACGAATATCATTTTCATAGACGATACGATTATCAATGCTCGCATTTTTTCTAATACTATCTGCAGTATAGGATTCCATATTAATTTCCAAAAGAAGGTCATCTTCTATTCCTGCACAAGTATCAATAATTGTTATTTGTTTATTTGAGGAGTGCAATAAATCACTCTCATAAATATAATCATAATTAATATATAACTTTCTACACTGCTTTAATCTTGAATAACTACCATGTCCAGTAAAAACAATAAATATAAAATCATTTTTTTCATTCTTGACTTGTCTAATTTTAGCTTCAACTTCTTTTTTTGTTTCATCAAGTGATATAGATATTTCACTCTCATACCAATTACCACCAATATTTGATAATAAAAATCTTTTATAGTTATTCACATCTTTTGATACACCTAGTAAAAATTCATCTTCATTACCTGCATTTCCAATAATTAAAGCTCTTTTTTTCATTCTCTTCCCCCGTGGATATATATTGTAAAAAAATTATATCTTAATTTATTAAGATGTTGATAGATAGAGCCAGTATTATTTAAAAGTTGAAATTATTTCACAAAAAACCAAACTATCAAAATACTAGACAATATCAGCAAAACCAAAAACACCACCATCCACATCTTCACAGCATAATATTTTTGCACCCATTCAGACTTTTCACTTTGCACATCATCATATTTTTGTATCCACTCCTCTTTCTCTTTTTTCTCTTCTGTTTTTAGTAGGGCATATTTTTGGGTTTGTTCTTCTTTGACTTT
>JAYEPE010000201.1:0-2645 GCA_034723735.1 Campylobacterota bacterium
TGCCATCATTACCCCAGCCGAGCGTTGAAAAAGGCCATAGAGCTGATGAGAACCAAGTATCTAAAACATCAGGGTCTTGAGTAAGGTTTTTAGAGGCACATTTTGGACACTGCTGTGGATTTTCATCGTGAGAAGCCCATTCGTGATTACAGTCATCACAATAAAAGACAGGAATACGATGTCCCCACCAGAGCTGACGTGAAATACACCAGTCACGCAAATCTCCCATCCAAGAGTTGTAGCTATTTATCCAATGTGGTGGAAAAAACTGTGCTTCACCAGCATTTGTTTTTTCGATAGATTTTTTAGCTACCTCACTACGAATAAACCACTGTTTTGAGATATATGGCTCTACAACATTGTGACAGCGGTAGCAGTGACCTACTTGGTGCATATGCTCTTCAATCTTTTCGATATAACCCTCAGCCTCAAGACGCTCAACAATTGTTTCACGAGCAGCGAGTCTTTCTAAGCCTTTGAACTCTCCTGCAAATTCATTTAAAATACCTTTTTCATCAAAAACAGTAATAAATTCTAAATCATGACGTTTTCCAACTTCATAATCATTAGGATCATGCGCAGGAGTAACTTTTACAAGCCCCGTTCCAAACTCCATATCAACATGAGAATCTGCAATGATTTCTATTTCTCGCTCTAGTAGAGGAAGTTTGAGTTTTTTACCGATGAGGTTTGTATAACGTTCATCATCAGGGTGAACCATAACAGCAGTGTCACCAAAGTATGTTTCAGGACGTGTTGTAGCAACTGTAATATGACCACTACCATCACTGAAAAAATAACGCATATGGTAAAAATTACCCTGTTTCTCTTCGTGTTCTACTTCGATATCACTTAGTGCACCATCATGAGTACACCAGTTAACCATATAGTTTCCACGAACGATAATGCCTTGATTATAAAGATGCACAAAGGCCTCTTTTACAGAACTTTTAAGTCCCTCATCCATAGTAAAACGCTCACGTGACCAAGCTGGAGAGACGCCAATACGACGCATCTGCCCAACAATAGTACCACCACTATGTTCTTTCCATTTCCAAACACGTTCAAGAAATTTTTCGCGTCCAAGTTCTTCTTTTGTAGTCCCCTCAGCAATGAGTTGCTTTTCTACAACATTTTGAGTTGCAATACCAGCGTGGTCAGTCCCTGGTTGCCAGAGAGTTTTATAGCCATCCATACGCTTATATCGTGTAATAATATCGATTAAAGTATGATTGAGTGCATGACCGATATGCAGACTTCCTGTAACGTTAGGGGGAGGAAGCATAATCGCAAAGTGTTTGTCTTCTTTTAAAATGGCTTTATTAGCATCTATTTCAAAGTATCCACGCTCTTCCCAGAGCTTATAATAGGCGTTTTCAATTGATTTTGGATCGTAGGTCTGTTTGGACATATTTTTGAGTACCTTTGTAGGTAGAAATTTGAGCGAATTATAGCTAAGAGGATGTAAAAGAGGGATAAATTAATATGCTTACATGTAAGAGTTTTAATGAAAATTTTAGTAATATAACACCATAGTAAATCACATTAATTTCAACTATAGCCTTACATGTAACGATGGCTATACAAGGACAGCATCAGTAGGACAGTATAAAGTAAATCCATGGGACTTATATGATATGCATGGAAATGTTTGGGAGTGGTGTGAAGATTGGTACACAGACAGCTATAGCAAGACCCCAAGAGATGAAAGTGCAAACTATAGTGGTGAGAAAAAAAAGAAAGTCCTTCGTGGCGGTTCTTGGGGCAATACTCCGAACGATCTTCGCTCGGCGAATCGCGGCAGGAGCTTCCCGAGCAGCCGGAACTTCGACTTTGGCTTCCGCTTGGCAGGAACTTTACCTTAGAGGTTTGATGTTTTTTACCTTTTGGGATTTTTACTTTTTTCATTTAAAAAGCAAGCCGTAGGCTTGCAAATTTTTTTTAGGAGTCACTTATGAATGATAACTACCCCGTCATTGTCTTCTTCGTAGAGTTTTATTAGCAAAACCATTCATATATCTGCTATAATATTTTATGAAAGATTTCAAATTTGATTTTGCTAAATTTAATAACTCTGTCCCTATGATAGACTTTTTGGAAAGTTTATCAATAAAAGAAAGAGCTTTGATATATAAAAATATTCAAAAGCTTATTGAGTATAAAAATAGCAATTTCAACTTATCAGATAAATTTACAAAGCCATTGCAAGACGGAATTTTAGAGTTAAAAGTTGATTTGCAAGATAAAACTTCAAGAAGTTTGTATTTTTATGAAAAAAATCAAATGATAATTTTTACAAACGGCTTTATTAAGAAAAGTCAAAAAGCACCAGCAAAAGAGATACAAAAAGCTAAAAAAATAATGGAGGCTTATAAAGATGAATAATGCGGAAAAATACTTTGAGCAACAAAAACAAAATAGTATGTTTACTCAAGGTTATAATGAAATAACTGAACAGGTTGATATAGAGTGGGAGCTTGAAAGAGTTAAGCAGCATATTGAAGCTGATTATGCTAAAAAAACAATTCTTCAAGAGATAGAAAAGTTACAGAATTTTATACATCAAGCTACATTTATTCCACAAGTGAAAGTAATAGTTTAATAAATGTGCCTAATGCCTCCTGAAGAGGAATAAAGGTGACTTG
>JAYEPE010000202.1:0-2632 GCA_034723735.1 Campylobacterota bacterium
TTCTAAATCCTTTAAAAAACTCTCAACACAACATGTAAACTACGGTTTTAATTCCGGTGTATCACTTTGGATAAAATTCAAACTAACTAATAACACATCTTTGGCTAAAGAGCAAGTATTAGTCCTCAACAATCCCTTGCTAGAGCGTATTACTCTCTATGATGAGCACAATAACACTTCTGTTAGTGGCATGTTACATGTAAATAAAGAGCGTCACCACATCAACCCCTCATTTCCTATCACTTTATTAGCCAATAGCTCTCAAGATTATTACTTACATGTAAGCAATACTACCACCGCTTTACAGTTTTCATTAACACTCAATGATAGAGAGAGTTTCCGTAGTGATGATAAGAAAAAACAGTTTTTTATCACCCTCTTTATTGGAATTATTAGTGCCTTTTTGATTTATGCATTAGCACTCTTTTTTTATACTAAAGATACCAGTTATTTTTACTATACAATTTATATTGCGGCACTAGTATTTCAACAACTCACTTACATAGGTTTTCTTCCTCTGTATATGCCAACATCTTTTAGCTATATTGATAACCTAATGGTTGTTCCTAAAGTGGGAATAATGATTATCACCGCAGCTATTTTTGCACAAAGTTTTCTTAAAACATCGCTTTTTAAAACCATTGATAGTATCTATAGATTTATTATTTATGCTGTTGTTTTACAGATTTTATTTTTTGCAACACCTTGGTTTTACTATCCTGAAGTGATAATCCTTACCGGTCTAGTTTTTATTTTTTATAATCTCTACGCAGGAATTTATGTCTATAAAAAAGGCAATAAACAAGCCCGTTTTTTCATTGCAGGATGGAGTTTTTTAGTTGTCGGATACTTTTTCTCTATTATTGATGCTCTTGGACTTTATTCTGTAATGTATCACTTACCTAGCCTTGTTTTAGCCTGTACAATTTTTGAAGCACTCTTTTTACTGCTTGCTTTTGTAGATAAACTCAGCATTGTACAAGAGCAAAAAGAGCAGACTGAACAACTTCTCTACAAGGAACTCCAAGAGCGTAATAAAATAGTTGAAAATGAAGTCACCCAGCGTACTAAAGCCCTGAAAGACCTCTATAAAGAGCTCCATCATCGTGTAAAAAATAATCTACAAATCATACTCTCTATCATACGCTTACAAAGAGATCGTATCTCTGAAAAAACAGTTCAAAACCAATTTAGCGAAATTGAGAACCGCATCAACTCTATCGCGAAAACACATGAGCTTCTCTATCAAGATGAGAGAGGTGAAAATATCAATATGCACGGGTATATTCACAGCCTTTGTGAAGATATCCGTGCCTCTGTATGTAAAAAAATATGCTATTTTAACATTGAAGCCAAACTTGATATGCCTCTTCGAGAAGCAGTCTATATTGGACTGATTATTAATGAGCTTATTGCCAACGTCATTAAATACTCACAAACCTCTGATACTATCACAATAGTTTTATTACAAAAGGAGAGCGAAATGTTCTTACATGTAAGTGATAATGGCACAGATTACGCAGAGAAAGAGAGCTCAAAAAACTCTCTAGGATTGAAACTTGTTTATGCACTTGTGTATGATCAACTCTCAGGAAGTATTACAAAGAGTCAAAGCAACTACGATATTAGGTTTCAACTATGAAAAAATCAGTACTTATTGTTGAAGATGAAACTATTGTCGCAATGGAGATTGAGAGCTATATACTTCACTTAGGTTGTCATGTTGCAGGTATTGCCTCTAATGCCAAAGATGCCTATACCCTTGCTATGCAGAAGAAGCCTGATTTAATCTTAATGGATATCAATCTTAAAGGTACTCTTGATGGTATTGAAGCCGCTGCAAAAATAAAATCTGAGATGGATGTTCTTATTATCTACCTTACGGCTTTTAGTGATAATGCCACGATAGAACGCGCTATTACTACTGCTCCTTCAGCCTATCTCGCAAAACCTTTTAACCGTCAAGAGCTTTTTGCTGCTATTAAAATTGCTTTTGCACAAATTAAAAAAATCAATACTCAAAATTCTCACACCATAAAACTTGATGAAGAATTTCACTACAACTCAAATGATAAACAACTTTTTTGCAAGGGTGAACATGTTGATTTAACCCAACAAGAGAAAAGACTCTTTGAACTGCTTATAGCATCACAAAACACCACTCTTGATATCTACACTGTAGAGAATACCCTCTGGCCGGATAAAATGCCTAATGAAAACCGTCGACGTGCTCTTATTAGTCGCCTACGCACCAAATTAAAACATCAATTTTTAGAAACACTTTCAGGCATTGGCTACCGATTAAACTTTTAAAATTGCTTTTTGCAATGGTTTTGCAACGCCAATGTGTTATCATTACTTCAAACATATTCAAAGGAATTTTCATGAAAACAATAGCAACTCTCTCTTTAGCAGCAATAACTGCTCTTTTTATCGGCTGTGGTGGCGGTGGCGGAGGAAGCAGTGCTACACCAGATACCAATAAAAACTCTAGTGTAGCTTCAGGTGTATCAAGCCAAGGAAGCTCAAGTAGTGCTTCTGCAACTGCTCAAGCTATCAGTAGCTCTAATCTTGCTGGTAAAACAGTAGTAGCAGAGTATAGTGATGGCACAAAAGTAAAAAATATTCAAAA
>JAYEPE010000203.1:0-12856 GCA_034723735.1 Campylobacterota bacterium
GAGTGCTGTTTTCACGACAAATAAAATGTCAGCAGCTCCTATCGAACATGCCCGTAATATTTCTCAAAGTAATTTTATTTTGATTAATGCTAAAAATGCCAATGCTATGACAGGCAAGGAAGGTCTCGAAGATATTTATGATATTTTAGATACTTTAAGTCATACTCATGATAAGATTATTAATCCTTTGATGAGTTCAACAGGTGTTATTGGTGTACGATTACCTAAAGAAAAAATCATTAATAGCGCACTAAAATTTGATCTTACATGTAAAGACAATATAGCTGCTTCACATGCCATAATGACAACAGATAGATTTAATAAAACGATTGCTTATGAGTTTACATGTAAAGATGGAGAAACATTTCGTATTGGAGCTATGGCAAAAGGGGCAGGGATGATTAACCCTGCTATGGCAACTATGCTCTGTTTTATAACAAGCGATGCAAAAATTTCTCATGAGGCGATGCAAGATATCTTAAGTCGTGTAAATGAAAAAACTTTTAATGCTGCGAGTGTTGATGGAGACACTTCAACTAATGATACTGTTTTTCTTTTGGCAAATGGTGAAAGTAATTGTGTTGATTTAGATCTTTTTGAGCAGGGACTTGAAGTCATTATGGAGTTTCTTGCTAAAGAGATGGTTCGTGATGGTGAGGGTGCTACAAAGTTAGTGACATATGAGATTAGTGGTGCTAAAGATGATGAAGAAGCCAAGCGTGTTGCTAAAAGTTTGAGTAATTCGCTCCTTGTTAAAACTGCCCTCTATGGAGAAGACCCTAACTGGGGGCGTATTGCTGCTTCTATTGGTGCGAGTGGTGTTACATGTAAAGAATCAACACTCAGTATCGCTTATGATGATGTGATGCTTTATGAGCAAGGTGTGAACCTTTTTAATGATGAGGTTGAGGCTGCCGCATCAAAAGTAATGAAACAAGATAGCTTTAGCATCTACTGTGATTTAGGTATAGCAGAGGGAAAATTTCGCTCTTTTGGCTGTGACCTTGGTTATGAATATGTAAAGATTAATGCTGATTATCGAACCTAATTACTTCTTCTCTTTTATAACAACTTTTTTGCCCTCTTCTAATAAAATTGTATAACTTTTTTTGAAGGTATCTGTGGTTTTTTTCTCTTGAGCTGTCGCATTTTTCTTATATGTGCTTGATGCCTGAGTAACTGCTCGACGTGATACATCAAAGAGCTTAGAGATAAAATCATAAGAGCAACCATATCCAATTGCTTTGATAATATTTTTACTCTCATCATCACCAATCATAAGCTCTTTGTGTAAAAAAGTCTCAAGAGTCATACTTCTATCTGCTTTTGCATGAATCTTAGTAATATTATTGATCATTGATCGTGGAAAGTGTGTGATTTCTTGAATCTCTTTATGGCTAAAACCATCTTTTTTAAAACCCATAACAGTACGTTTAATGAAGAGAGTTACCTCTTTTTCATCGCTATTTTTTTTAATATGAAACTTTCTACTCTCTTTTTTTGCATCAAGATAAGCCGCATGATTAAAATACTGACTCTCACATACTAAGCATTTATAGTTGTTAGAGCTCCCCTTTTGAATTTTATAGTCTGTTTTATCTATAAATAGTGCATCGCAATAAGGACAAAAATAAGCTTTTTTATCTCTTATTTTCGTAATTTTATTTTCTTTTTCATTTTTTGTTGGAGCAGTCGCCATATTTAGATCCTATTGATATTAATTCGTGATTATACCCATAATAAAGCGTTTGCGTGTTAAAGTGCCACAATAGCAGGAAATTGGAAGAGATATGAAAATAGCATTTATAGGCGATATTGTTGGTCGCCCAGGAAGAACGATAATAAAAGAGCACCTCACACGACTCCGCAGTGAACATCAGATAGATTTTGTAATTGCCAATTATGAAAATGCTTCACATGGATTTGGTTTGACACCAAAAAATGCAAAAGAGCTTTTTAATGCGGGTATTGATGCTATGACGGGTGGCAATCACACTTGGGATAAAAAAGAGATTAAAGGAATGTTTGATGATTTTGAACTTCTACGCCCTCACAATTACCCTAAGGGTGTGTTAGGAACAGGATTAAAGACTTATGAAGTAGCTGGTGAGACATTAGCAGTATTAAACCTTATGGGGTACTACTCAATGCCGATGGTAGAGAATCCTTTTTTATGTGCCAAAGAAGAAATTGAAGCCTTACATGTAAGGGGTATCAAAAATATCTTTATTGATATGCATGCTGAAGCTACGAGTGAAAAACGTGCCTTGATGATGATGTTTCAAGGAGAGGTAAGTGGTATTATCGGAACGCATACCCATGTAGGGACAGATGATTTTCAAATTGCTGAAGGTACAGCATATATGAGTGATATTGGCCTTACAGGATGTCGTGATAATGTCATCGGTATGGATAAAGAGGTACCAATAGCACGTTTTTTAACAGGACTACCAGGACGTTTTGACGTGCCTACAAAATGTAAACGAATTTTACAAATGGCGATAATGGAGTTTGAAGTAGGACAGTGTATTAATGCTTATAAAGTGAAAACTTTTGATGATGGGCGTGAAATAATCACGGAGGCTTGGAAAGAGGTTTGAAAAATAACAGTCATTGCGAACGAAATGAAGCAATCTGCAATTATAATGTAATATAATATCGCTATAATCTGTCATTAAGGAGTGAATTATGAAGTACATTAGATTCTTTGAGACTATTGGTATTAATGATGTTGGGCTTGTTGGAGGTAAAAATGCCTCTTTGGGTGAAATGTTTCAGCATTTAAGTCATTTAGGTGTTAATGTTCCCAATGGGTTTTCAACAACACGTGATGCTTATCAACTTCTTCTCTCTCAAAACAGTCTCTTAGAGCGTATCGAATCTTTTCTAGAAAATTTAGATATTGAAAATGTTTCTCAGTTGCAAACATCTGCTAAAGCGGTACGAGAATTGATTTTAAATGAAAAGCTTCCCTTAGAACTTGAAGAGGAGATTTCAAAGGCCTACAAAAAACTTTCTCAATCTTATGATAAAAAAGATATTGATGTCGCCGTACGTTCATCTGCAACCGCAGAGGATCTCCCTGATGCGAGTTTTGCAGGACAACAAGAGAGTTATCTTAATATTCGAGGGAAGCGTTCTTTACTCTTACATGTAAAGAAGTGTTTCGCTTCTCTCTTTACAGATAGGGCTATTAGCTACCGTCATAGTCGAGGTTTTGATTATCGTGATGTCTCTTTATGTGTTGGTATCCAAAAAATGGTACGTAGTGATCGCTCTAGTAGTGGGGTGATGTTTACGATTGATACGCAAAGTGGTAGTGAGAATGTTATTATGATTAACTCTGTTTTTGGCTTGGGAGAAAATATTGTTGGTGGACGTATTAATCCTGATGCTTTTTATGTGTTTAAGCCCACGTTAAAAACCAATAAAACTGCCATTATCAAACGTCAACTTGGCTCTAAAGAGATGAAGATGATTTATGATGAGAAGCTAAAAACATTAAACATTCCTACTACTCCTCGTGAAAGAGAGCGATTTTCACTGTCTGATGAAGATGTTATTACTTTGGCGCACTATGGATTAAGTATTGAAGAGCATTATCGTATGGCTATGGATGTTGAGTGGGCAAAAGATGCACTTGATGGTAAGCTTTATATCGTTCAAGCTCGTCCTGAAACGGTACATTCGCAAAAAAGTTCCATGCAATATATTGAAAAATTCACACTCAAAGAAGATACTTCACAACGCAATAAAATAGTCAGTGGTAGAGCGGTTGGTGAAAAAATTGGTGTGGGTGTTGTCCGTATTATTCGTGATTTGAGTGAGGCTTCGCGTTTTAATGCGGGTGAAGTCTTGGTAACAGATATTACAGATCCCGATTGGGAACCCTTGATGAAAAAAGCGTCAGCTCTTGTGACCAATAAAGGAGGTCGTACCTGTCATGCTGCCATTATCGCTAGAGAAATTGGGATAAGTGCTATTGTTGGGACTTCTGATGCGACAGAGATACTGCAAGAGGGTATGAAAATTAGTGTCTGTTGTGCTGAGGGAGAAGAGGGCAATGTTTATGAAGGTGAAATTGATTTTGAGATAGAGACAATTGATTTGAAAAATTTACAAGAGCCTAAAACTAAACTATTTATGAATGTTGGTAATCCAGAGATGGCATTTTCTTTTGCTAATATTCCTAATCAAGGTGTAGGTTTAGCTCGTATGGAGTTTATCATCAATAATCATATTAGAGCGCATCCTATGGCACTTTATGACATGCATCAAGGTAATTTTGTCAAGGGTAACGAGCAGATATCAAAACTGATGCAGGGATTTGCTGATCCTAAAACTTTTTTTATAGATAAGCTTTCAGAAGGTGTTGGAATGATAGCCGCAGCTTTTTATCCAAATCCAGTCATCGTGCGTACAAGTGACTTTAAATCCAATGAGTATAAGCATATGCTTGGAGGCGAAGCCTATGAGCAAGATGAAGAGAATCCTATGATAGGCTTTCGTGGAGCAAGTCGTTATTATTCGAAAAACTATAAAGAGGCTTTTAAATGGGAGTGTGAAGCTCTGAAAAAAGTACGTGATGATATGGGTTTGACAAATGTAAAACTTATGTTACCTTTTGTAAGAACTCCGGATGAAGGCAAAAAAGTCATAGCTATTATGAATGATATGGGACTTACTCAAGGTATTAATTCTCTTGAAATTTACGCCATGTGTGAAATCCCTGCAAATGTTATCTTGGCAGATGAATTTTTGAAAGTATTTGATGGCTACAGTATCGGCTCAAATGATTTAACCCAACTAAGCTTAGGAGTAGATAGAGATAGTACCCTTGTAGCACATATTTTTGATGAGCGCAATAGTGCAGTGAAGCGGATGATAAAAATGGCGATAGATGCATGTAAAAAAGAGGGTAAATATATAGGTATTTGCGGGCAAGCCCCATCTGATTATCCAGAAATTACGCGCTTTTTAGTAGAAAATGGTATCGATTCAATTTCACTGAACCCTGATTCGGTGATGAAAATGCGTCAGGTTATTGTAGAGCTTGAAAAGCATCTTTAGGAGTTTGAAATGTATGATGAAAAACAGTGGCATAACAGAAGTGTTGAAGAGAGTTTTGAGTTATTAGCGACATCCAAAGAGGGATTGTCAAATGAAGAAGTGGAAATTAGACGTGAAAAATATGGGGCGAACCTTCTACCTGAAGCAAAGGTAAGAAGTCCTTTAGTACGTTTTTTGTATCAATTTCATAATGTTCTTATCTATGTTTTGATTTTCGCTGCGGTTTTGACAGCTATTTTGGGTCATTGGATAGATGCATGGGTAATCTTTGGTGTGGTTTTACTCAATGCCATTATAGGATTTATACAAGAAGGCAAGGCAGAAAATGCTTTGCGTGCTATACAGCAGATGCTCTCCCCTCATGCCATGGTGATGCGAGATGCCCATCAGCAAACTATAGAAGCAAAAGAGCTTGTTCCTGGTGATATTGTACTTTTACAATCAGGTGATAAAGTGCCTGCAGATATACGACTTTTTCATGTGAAAGCCTTTGAGGTTCAAGAGTCAGCTCTTACGGGTGAGTCTATGGCAGTTTCAAAGATTACAGATACTGTGAATGCAGAAAGTGTTATTGGGGATAGGCGATGTATGCTTTATTCGAGTACTTTAGTCACTCATGGACAGGCAAGAGGTATAGTTGTTGCAACGGGAGCACAAACCGAGATAGGACGTATTAGTACTATGGTATCTGAAGTGGAGGGTGTTACAACGCCACTGATACGTCAGATGGATCAATTTGGACGCTGGCTCACTATGGCTATCTTAGCAATTGCTCTTGTTACTTTTGGCTTTGGTATTTTGATTCAAGGTTATGCTGCAACGGATATGTTTCTAGCTGCTGTAAGTTTAGCGGTAGCTGCAATTCCTGAGGGTTTACCTGCTATTATGACTATTACACTGGCTATAGGTGTTGGGAGAATGGTCGAGCGAAATGCTATTATTCGTAGATTACCTGCAGTTGAGACTTTAGGAGCTGTTAGTGTTATTTGCTCCGATAAGACAGGAACACTCACCCGTAATGAAATGACTGTTCGATCTATCGCTACAGCAAATAATATCTGTGAATTAGAAGGTACAGGTTATAACCCTCATGGAGGGATTCATCTTGAAGGCAAAAATCTTAGCTCAGAAGAGTTTGAACTTCTGCATGAGGTGGCTCAGGCGGCAACTTTATGTAATGATGCTTCTTTAGAACAGACGCAAGAGGAGTGGCAGGTAAATGGAGATCCTATGGAGGGTGCTCTGCTTATAGCTGCTTTAAAAGCAGGCTTGGATATTGACTTACATGTAAAGCAGTATCCACGAAAAGACTTAATTCCTTTTGAGTCTGAACACCGTTTTATGGCGACACTGCATCATAGTCATAATGGAGAAGCTTTTATATTTGTCAAAGGAGCACCAGAGCGTATCTTAGAGATGTGTACGTTTGAGCGTACACCAGATGGAAAACAAAATGTAAATAAAGAGCACTGGTTAGATTCCATACAGAAAATGGCCGAGCAGGGACAGCGTGTCTTAGCTATTGCAATGAAATCAGTAGATACACAGCAGACAGAGCTGAAATTTAGTGATGTTGAAAATGATTTAGTACTTTTAGGTATGTTTGGTCTGATTGATCCTCCTCGTGAAGAGGCTATTGAAGCGGTAGAAGCCTGCGCCAAAGCAGGTATTAGAGTAAAAATGATTACAGGAGATCATGGTGCTACTGCCTGTGCAATTGCTAAACAGATAAAGCTGCAAAATAGTGAGGATGTTATTACAGGAGAAGAACTTGAAGGAATGAGCGAAGAGGCTCTTAAAGAGCGTGTGGCAGATGTTGATGTCTATGCTCGTGTCAATCCTGAACATAAACTGCGCCTAGTACGACTACTGCAAGAAGACGGTCTTATTGTTGCAATGACAGGCGATGGTGTGAATGACGCTCCTGCACTTAAACGTGCTGATGTAGGAACAGCAATGGGTTATAATGGTACTGAAGCTGCAAAAGAAGCAGCTGAAATGGTACTCGTTGATGATAATTTTGCATCTATTACCCACGCGGTAGAAGAGGGACGAACGGTATATGATAATCTTAAAAAAGCGATACTTTTTATCCTGCCAACAAATGGTGGTGAGGCCTTAATAATTTTTGCGGCAATTGTGTTTGGTTTTTCTGAACTTCCTTTAACCCCTGTGCAGATACTCTGGGTAAATATGATTACAGCTGTTACACTTGCTCTCTCTTTGGCATTTGAGCCATCAGAGAAAAATGTGATGCAACGACCTCCTCGTGATTCTAGTGAGCCGATATTGACCTCATATCTTATCTGGCGTGTCGCCTTTGTCTCTATTATTTTAATGGGAGGTACTTTTGGACTGTTTATATGGGAGATAGAGCAAGGTATGAGTATAGAATATGCACGTACAGTTGCAGTAAATACGCTAGTGATGTTTGAGATTTTTTATCTTTTCAACTCTCGTTATATTAGTGACTCAGTACTTAACTTTAATGGATTATTTGGGAATCGATATGTATTAATGGCTATTGGAATTTTAATGGTATTTCAGCTTGGATTTACATACCTTAGTCCATTGCAGGTTCTCTTTGGTACAGCAGCAATTAGTTTTAACACCTGGTTGGTGATAGTAGTAGTTTCTTCTTCTGTGCTTTTTCTTGTAGAGTTAGAGAAGTATTTTATGCGTAAACGATGAAAGCCTATTGGCTTACATCATTGGAGGCATTCCACCCATACCACCGCCCATATCAGGAGCAGCTGGCATAGCAGGTTTCTCTTCTGGGATGTCGTATATTGTAGCTTCTGTTGTAAGTAAGAGGCTAGATACAGATGTTGCATTAGTAAGGGCAACACGCTCTACTTTAAGAGGATCAATAATTCCCGCTTCAAACATATTTACATATTCACCAGTAGCTGCATTGAAACCGATATTTTTATCTTCAGATTGCTCTATTGCATTCACAACGACACCTGTATCAAATCCAGCATTTTCAGCAATTTGTTTTACAGGTGCTTTGATAGCACGAAGGATAATTTCACATCCAATTTTTTGATCATGTGGAAGTTCACCTAAATCAATATTTTCAGATGCACGAATAAAGGCAGCACCACCACCGATAACGATACCTTCTTCAACAGCAGCTTTTGTTGCAGAGAGTGCATCATCAACACGATCTTTTTTCTCTTTCATCTCTGTTTCAGTTGCAGCACCAACTTTGATAACAGCTACTCCGCCACTTAGTTTTGCAAGGCGTTCTTGAAGCTTCTCTTTGTCATATTCTGAGCTAGTTGTTTCGATTTGAGTTTTAATCTCTTTTACACGTGCCTCTACATTAGCTTTGTCACCTGCACCATTTACGATAACAGTATTGTCTTTATCGATAATAACACGACTTGCTTCTCCAAGATCAGCTAATTCTGCACTCTCTAAAGTACGTCCAATCTCATCAGAAATCACCGCTCCACCTGTAAGTGTTGCAATATCTTGAAGCATTGCTTTACGACGATCTCCAAAACCAGGAGCTTTAACTGCAGAGATATTTAAAACACCACGAAGTTTATTTACAACAAGTGTTGCCATCGCTTCACCCTCAACATCTTCAGCGATGATTAGTAAAGGACGATTTGTTTTTTGAACTTGCTCTAAAACTGGAAGTAAATCTTTTAAGTTAGAAATTTTCTGATCAAATAGTAAGATAAAAGGATTTTCAACTTCTGCAATCATCTTATCAGAGTTAGTGATAAAATAAGGAGAGAGATAACCACGATCAAACTGCATCCCCTCAACTACATCTAATTCATCATTGATACCTTTTGCCTCTTCAACAGTAATAACACCATCACGACCTACTTTTTCCATAGCTTCGGCAATCATATCACCAATATCTGTATCTGAGTTTGCAGAGATAGAAGCTACTTGAGCAATCTCTTTTTGATCTGCAACTTTTCTAGAAATTCCTTTAAGATTTTCTAAAATTGCGGCTGTAGCTTTATCCATACCACGTTTTACTTCTACAGGATTTGCACCAGCAGTAATATTACGTAAACCCTCTTTAAAAATTGCATTTGCTAAAATAGTTGCTGTTGTTGTACCATCTCCAGCCTCATCAGCAGTATTTGATGCAACCTCTTTAACCAATTGTGCTCCCATATCTTCCAATGGGTCTTTTAGCTCTATTTCACGTGCCACAGAAACACCATCTTTAGTGATTGATGGACCACCATAGCTTTTTTGAATAAGTACATTACGACCACGTGGTCCCATAGTTACTTTGACTGCATCAGTTAGTTTTTGTACACCTAAAGCTAGACCATTTCTAGCAGTGTCAGAAAATAAAATTTCTTTTGCCATTTGTAAAATTCCTTTGAATTAATTATAAAATAACGCCAAGAGCGTCTTTGAGTTCTAAGATTAGGTAATCTTTGCCATCTACAACAAGTTCTGAACCTGAATACTTACCAAATACAACAGTATTTCCAACTTCAACATCTTTAACCTCACTGCTAATTGCAATAACTTTACCTTGTGAAGGTTTCTCTTTGACATTGTCAGGAATAATAATTCCAGATGCCGTAGTTGTTGGCTCTGCAACACGCTCAATTAAAAGTCTCTCACCAAGTGGTTTGAAATTCATGATAAATTCTCCTGATATTTTTTGGAATATTACAGAATTTAAAATAACAATGAGTTGAAAGTAGAATGCTTTTACTATTAAGCTCTATATTTCAATCATTTTTCAGTCTGCTTGGCTACAATCACACACTTTAAATTTAGGATAATATTTAATTATGCAAAACTTACAAGCACGTAGTAATATTTATGCACTTCTTTCTAGAATATTAATGCAAGAACTCGATCTTGAAATGCTTCAAACTATAACAAATGATGAAACCATTCTCGATTTTTTACCTAATCTTAAAAATTGGGAAGCCCTGAATGCTTTAGAAAATAGTGTTCTTTTAGAGCAACACTTAAATCCTGATTTTATTAATATCTCTCTTTTACATCTTATTCCGTATGAGACTTTTTATGTTCGTGAAGATCAGATGGTAGAGACAGGTGGCGCTAATCCTGTTACAGATATCTATAGTGCTTATGATTTTATGGTTGATTTTGCTGAGGCACGTGTTGTTTCAACTGACCATATCGGGGTAGAATTAGAATTTATGCATCATCTATGTGAAGCGCAGATAAAAGCCGAAGAAGAGAATGATGCAGATGCAGCGTATGAGCTTAGAACTGTTCAAAAAGACTTTTTAAATAAACATCTATTGCAGTGGGCACCGATGTATCTTTTAAATGTAAAATATGAAGCGCGAACACCACTCTACGCTGACGCTGCAGATATGGCAATTGAATTTCTTCTCTCTGATAATGAATATCTTAGTGCGGGAGTTGCATTACAGTAATGGCAGGCTTAACACTTGATGCAGGGCGTTGTACACGTGCTGTAAGCAAATTTAGTACCTGTGATAATTGTCTAAGTGCCTGTCCTACCCCTGCTATTGCGATTGAGAGCGAAAAACTTCCCTCTATAAATCTCTCTTTGTGTGTAGGGTGTGGTGGATGTGTAGGTGTCTGTCCTACTGAGGCTCTAAAACTTGATGATTTTAGCATTGTTGATTTCTTTTTTGAATTTGTCTCAGAGCCTGGTACCTTAGTATCATGCCGTAAAAATGTTCCCTGTATTAGTGCCTTACATGTAGAGTATATTATTGCACTCGCTTCACTCAAAAATGGTCTTATTTTTGATATGGGACATTGTGAGGGTTGTGATATTGCTTCTACATGTAAGCCTCTTATCCAAGCGCATGCGCAAGAGGCTAATTATGTTTTAGAAGCCACCGAGCAAGATGCTACAGTACTGCTTAAAAATATCTCTTTTGAAAACAACGATGAAACTGAAGATGATGCAAGTGACCGTCGTTCATTTTTTAAGGCAATTAACTTAGAAAATGTAGCTGATGCTAAAGCTCAGTTTGAGCGTTCAGTGGAAATTGCAACCGATGACTTTGTAGAAAACTTTTTATCATCAGCACAGATAGCAACCTTACGAGAAAAACAGCTTAGTGATAAACGCAAGCTTCTTTTTACTGCACTAAAGCGAATGAAAAAACCTTCACAATATCATGTTATCGAGGGAGAATCTCTTAGCTTTACTTCACAAAAGATTTTTGATAAAGAGACATGTACAGCTTGCCAGATGTGTTATCGTATCTGTCCTACGGGAGCACTTACCTCAGACTTGAGAAACTCAAAAATAGACTTTGATCCTTTTATGTGTGTAAAGTGTCATCTCTGTCATGATGTGTGCGAGAGCGATTCGCTAATACTTTCAAGTTCATATAATCTCAAAGAGTTATTTGAACCCTCAGTACAAAGACTTGTTGCTTTTAATGTACGACATTGTCATGAGTGTGGTGGAATTTTCTCCTCTTTACGAGGTGAAAAAATTTGTAGGCGTTGCGAGATAGAAGATGAAGAAGCAAGAGGATTATGGGGTATTGAAGAGTGATGAATGATAATAATGCCATAGGCAATGCAACAAAACTATTTGGGTTTATTTCAGAATATGCCCAACAAAATAGAATGAGTGTGACACTCAACCGTCTTTTTAAAGCCGATGGTATAAATATGATGATGATTCCCATGAATATTCGCGAAGATGATTTTTTCTTTACTGTGAGCAATATGAAAAAATCTCATGTCAATGGAGCAATGATTGGTGAAGAGTACCGTCAAAATCTTATAGAGCTTTTAGATGAGAGCAGTGATTTTCTTACAAAAACAGGCTTTTGCGATTTTGTAAGTTCGGATAATGGTATTTTAAAGCCATTAAGTATTACTCCAATAGCCATAAAAGAGAAGTTAAAAGCCTTACATGTAAGGAAAGTTGCTATTATCGGCTCGACACCATTGGCTCACGCCTTGGCCTTAGAGCTAAGTGAGTTTGAATGTGCTTTTTATGATACTTATATAGAAGAGTTGATGCGACTTAGTGAATCTGTAGGCATGGATATAGATATAAATCGTATAGCAGACGATATGAGCTTAGATTTGAGTCAATACGATATCATGATTGATGCTTCTAATATTGAGGACTTTTCAATGATTAAGCTACTGCCTGCATGTGTAATGAGCTTACATGTAAAGGATACAACTAACTTACAATCGATAACACAAGCCTCATATATAGAGTATATTGATTATAAATCAATGCTTGAAGATTTAAGCACAACAGCATATAAAATAATTACAAGGGAGTATAAAAATGAATACTAATGAGCTATCTGAGTTAAAAGCTGAATTTAATAAGTTTGTACGTGAAGAGTGCAATGTAGATCCTGAAAATATGAATAAAGAGCAAAATACAGATGTAGGAGACCCTACTGATGAAGAGCCAGTACCAGGTTTTGTGGATGACTTAACCGATAAGCTTTTAGCTCCTGCAAAATGTGGTGTCTATCTCTCACGTCTTGATATCAAACGTGTAGCTGAGGCTATTGATGAGTCTCTCCCTATCAAAGAGCGTAAAAAGATGCTCAAGATGATGTTTAGACACACTACAAAACGTCAATACCTAAGAGATGCCTTTGATGAGTTTTCACGTCACATGAATGGTCGTGTCTTAATCTATCAAGAACTCAGCGAAGCATTCCCAGCATCTGCATATATTTTTGATGAAAATATCGCCAAGGTAAAAAAGACTCAGAAATTGTTTGATCAAATAGTAAATGATTATGAAGAGATGGAGCCGACGTCTGATCCTATGATGATCTAGGTTTTGGTA
>JAYEPE010000204.1:0-2617 GCA_034723735.1 Campylobacterota bacterium
AACTGCAAAAGATATTGCAGGAAAAACTATTGAAGTTGGCAAAATAATTGTTATGAAAATTATTGATTTTATCAAAGAAAATCCAACTCTTTCTATAGGGATGGCTATTGGTGGTGCTGTTGGAGCCTTGGCCGCTTTTATACCATTTATTGGACCATTTATAGCACCTTTGACAGTTGGCCTTGGTGTAGCAGCTGGAGCTATTATTGGCAACCAGTTAAGTGATGTAAATGTTACAGGTATAGCAAAAGACATGATAAATGACACCGATTATGTTAGCGAAGAAGAGGCAGAATTAGCTTATAAAAAAGTTGAAGAACTGATTGACAGTCCAATTACTACAACACTAAAAAATGCTATAGATATTGCAAAAAAATTCTTCAAACTACTAAAGGAAATTTTTCTTGCTATCTTTAGACCAGAGGAGTTGAAATAATGGCAAATAAAGAATTAGCAAAACGCTCAACCATGGATAGATTAGCTGCCTTAGCTGGTGCAGGTGCAGGTGTTGCAGGTGCTTCAGCAGTTGGAACAGCAATAGGTGGTGCAGGACTACTTGGTAGTATCGGTAGTGCAGTTGGATTGACAGTTGCCGTTGCTACACCAGTAGGATGGTTAGTAGGTGGAGCTGCCCTTGGAGCTGCTGCTCTTTATGGCGGTTCAAAAATTGTTGGTGCCAAAGGGGTGTCTGATGGGGATGCAAAAGCGCATAGACAATTCAATTCAGATATTGAAAAAAAATTATATATGCAACTGACAACTAAACTATCACAAAAAGATAGCAAGACAGCAAAAACATTGTTAAATAGAATACCTTCCGACTACAATGACTGGAAAAATGATATGAATGACGGACTTGATAAAGGAACTGCATCAGCTACAGAAATCATATCAACGTGCTGTGAGCTTTTAGGAGAAGATTCTAGTCAATACCTTGATGATAATAACTTTTCAACTACTGAAATTGAATTGACTATAAAGATTGCTATTTTAATGGCTCTTGCAGATGGTGATTTTACAGATGATGAAGGTATATTGATTAGAAACAAAGTCGTAGGGTTTTTTGAACTTTCAAATGTATTAGATGAAAGTGAAATTGATTTAATATTTTCTCAAGCAAGGGGTACCGAGGAGCAGCAAGAGCAACTTAAAGCTATGTCTTTTGAAGAGATACAGTCTTTATTTGTAGTATTCTTTTTAACTATTGAAAATACTAGATTAAAAACAATGCTCATAGATTTTCTTGCTGAAATTGCAGAAGCTGATGGTGAAATAAGTGAAAAAGAAGTTCAGCTTTATAATATTTTTATAGGACTGTTGAATGCTGAAGCAAGCATTGAAAACTATACATCGCATTTAGAAAATCTTACCAAAGTCAAATCTGATTTCTTATACTCACATCAAGGTAGTGATTCAGAAGCTTATGCTAAAAAAGTAAAAAATGCTTTAGGTAGCTATGCAAAAGGCATTAATAATGGGATGGTCATGTCTCTTTATGATGCCACTGTATTTGGGAAAGCTGATAATGGATTTATTGTTACGCCATTGGCAATTATCACCGATCAATCGGAAGATACCAGAGTTATCCCATTGGGGTCAATTTATGGAGCGGGTTTAAGTGAGAATGGTGACCTGCTATTTTACGGTGAACCGGATGAGAACAATAATATGCACGCTATAGCAGAGCTAAGTTGTCCAGCTGAAGAGTTAAGTGAATTTGTGACATTTATTGAAAAAATCATCGAAATAAATAATAACTATGAAGAAGTAGGTGGTGAAGCAATACTTGATGATACTCAAGAATGGCATTTAGCACAAAACGGCAATCAACTTGGACTACACTCGCTACAAGATATTGACAGCAAATTCAAAACTGATGATTTATCATCAGATGGCTTACTTGTCTGGAAAGATGGTATGGCTGAATGGCTTCCAGCTACAGAAATTGAAGAGATTAATGCGATTATTGAAAAATACAAAGTAGCCACCCCGCCACCTTTACCATCAACTCCTCCACCACTTCCAAGCTAAACTATTCCATATGAACAGTAATATTCTGCATCCACCAGCGATGCAGATCCAACCACTTCATCAAACCCACACAATTCTATCACTCTCACTAAAAAAAACGACACAACCGTGCAACATCTCTCGTTAAACTGCTCTCAAACAATCAAAGGAGATCAGAACATGAAAATGGAAGAGAAAGCAGCGGTAATTGGCGAAAAAATTGGCTATACAACGGTCATTGTGATAGCTTGGATATTCAGAACTATCTGGAAATATGGAACATTGGCAGTGCAAAAGATCAGAGAAGGAGTGCAGAAATGATTTTCACTCTTCTAGCAACACTCATAGCGATCTTAGTAATAGGCTTTATATGGGGCGGTTTCATTGCTCTGGTCGTAACTATCATAGCTGCAATCATTGGGTACTTCACAGGAATCTATGGAGCGTTAGCGGTGGTAGTCATAGTGGCTATAGGCAGCGGTACATACAAATACTACCTAAGCCGATAAAAGAACTTTGCAAAAGGAGCAGAAAATAACATGAAAACTTTTATTTTACTACTCATAGGATTGAACCTGACAGGTATGACTTTTTTTGCTGCCCACAC
>JAYEPE010000205.1:0-2608 GCA_034723735.1 Campylobacterota bacterium
TACCTAGTTTATGTTTTAAACCATCATGCCTAAGAAATCAAATTTCAATTTAAAGCAAAAAAATTTAGATAAACTTGCTAAAATGGCACTTATATCAAAAAAGTAGGCTGATTTATGATTATTTCTAACGCATTATTGTGTGATATTACAGGTGAGCGTCATTGTGACCTTCGTATTGAAGAGGGTTTTATTACTGAGATTGCAGCGAAAATTGAGGGTGATGAACGTATAGAACTTGATGGTGCCTATCTTCTTCCTGGGCTTGTTGATACCAATGTCCGCCCGCGCGATGGGCAGATTAATGGGGCAACTTTAGAGCGTTTAGCTAAAAAAGGGCTTCGTGGTGGTATTACCACAGTTGTCTTACTTCCCGATTCTACCCCTTCTATCGATAATGAAATTGTTTTAGAGTTTGTACAAAATCAGCGTTATCATGAAGAGGGTGCTACTTTAGAAGCTAGTATTGCCACCATGAATGCTGAGGGTGGTATGAGTAATATTGCTATTTTGCTAAAACGTGGAGCAGTAGCGCCTTATGTACGCTCATCGGCTAAAAATAATACCTTTTGTCGCATCGCTGAATATGCAAAAATGCTTGATGTGACACTTTTTGTTCGCGCGGAAGATGAATCTTTAGCTCAAGATGGTGTAATGAATGAGGGAGAAGTGGCAGGGACTTTAGGTTTAATCGGTATTTCACCTCTGAGTGAGATCTTACATGTAAGTCGTTTTATAGAACTAGCACGTTTTTATGATATTAAAATTGTCTTTAAATCTATTGTGCAACCTCGCTCCTTAGAGCTTATTAAAAAAGCAAAATCAGAGGGCTTACATGTACAAGCAGAAGTGAGTCTGCATCATCTGGTTTTAAGCGATAAAGCCTGTTATGATTTTAATACTACTGCAAAAATTGACCCACCTCTTATTGAAGAGAGTGCGATGATATTGCTCCAAGAGGCACTCAAATCGGGTGATATTGATATGCTCACAACTTTACAGCAGTCGCAATCTGCTATCAATAAAGAGGTTGCCTTTGCTGAAGCTAACTACGGCTCAGACAGTTTAGGAGAGGCTTTAAGTCTGTATTATAACAAGCTAGTAAAAAGTGCTTGGATTGATATGCCAACACTTATCACACTTACATGTAAGAACAGCGCACACTCTATCGCTAAAGTAGCTGGTGAGATTAAAGTAGGGCAGGTGTGTGATATGGTTGTTTTTGATACTAGACTAAGCACAAAAATTGAAAACTCAAATTCACTTTATAATAATGAAGTACTAGAGGGTAGCGTAAGTATGGCTTTTATAGATAATGAAGTGATAGAATTTAAAGAGTAAACACGAATATACCGATTTATACTCTAATGAGGGGGAGTATTATGAAAGTAAACAATTACGCCGTGGATATGAATGCTCACTATTTCAACTTACAACGTGACTATACTCAAGCGAAACTCTCAACGCAAATTGAAAACTTTGCGGGTGATAAATCTGTAGATATCAAAGCTGCAGAGGCAGATACACAAATCAGCAACAGTGCCTATGATGAACTTTCAGTAGAGCTCTCTCGGGCTATTGTAAAAAATGTTTATCTTGAATCGCATCGTTCTCTTAGAGATACCCTTGAGATGTCGTACACTTATGAAGAGAAACAATCACTAAATTTTCAAGTTCAAGCCTATATCCAATCAGATACTAAAGAGATAAGTGTCTCACTTGATGTATCATTATCAAGAAGTTTTCTTCAAAAGAGTAGTGTTAGTATTGAAAGTTTACAGCAACTTAAAGACCCTTTAGTGCTCTCATTTGATGGTACGATGCCAAGTTTAAGTTCACAAACTTTCTCTTTTGATATCGATAGTGATGGAGAGTCTGAGCAGATTTCAAAACTAGGAGCGGGGAGTGCCTTTTTAGCATTAGATAAAAATTCCAATGGTAAAATTGATAATGGCATGGAACTTTTTGGGACACAAAGTGGTGATGGATTTTCTGATTTAAAAGCCTATGATGATGATAGTAATGGCTGGATAGATGAAAATGATGCTATTTTTGATAAACTGAGAATCTGGCAAAAAAACGAGGGTGCTGAGAGGCTTATTGGTTTAGGTGAAGTAGGTATTGGTGCTATTTTTCTAGGAAATACTCAGACCCCTTTTTCATTAAAATCAGACTCAAATGCACTCTTAGGTGAGATACGAAGTAGTAGTTTTTTTGTGTATGAGAGTGGTAAAGCGGGTCTTGTTTCTCAAGTTGACTTAATGGTGAGCAAAGAGACCAAAAATGATTTAAAAAAAGTAGAAGATCTCCAAAAAGATTTATCTGTATCCTCTCTAGGAGGTATTTACAATAGTGAAAATAAAAAGAGTGAAGATTTTGGAGAGAAACAGCTCGAAAAACTACAAAAAAAATTAAATGAGCTTGAGAAAAAACTACTCAATGCAGAAGAAGATCATAAAGCAGCACTCCAAGCAGAAATAGGAGCACTGTATTCACAGATTATGGCAATATTAGAAGCTAGGCTTAGTACTTAAATATACATCATCTGAGATAAGATAATAATAATCACAACGCTAATAAAAGGGAAAAGGTGACTTGTAAAGAGAAAAGG
>JAYEPE010000206.1:0-2587 GCA_034723735.1 Campylobacterota bacterium
AAAAGTATTCTCTTGTTGATGGTAAATGTGTTTAAAATGGAAAAAGTCCCTATTTTTAGGGGTTTTTTAATTATTTAGTTTAGGAATTTGGTGTGAGGAAAGTGAGATACAATATACAAAAGGAGTATTTCGCAATATTGATAATGGATATCAATTAGTTTTAAGCTTACTTAGCCTACAATACTGATAACAATTATCAAAAAGGTTTTTAAAAATGCGAAAAATTGGATTTGTAAAATATAAAGATACCGTGAAAGAGATTATGCCAAAGAGCTATCAAGTAAGTGAAAAACTTAATCAAAGGCGTATGTTCTTTGCGATGATTAATGAATACTTGCATAAAGATGTTCGTATCCCATTGGACAATGCAAAACTATTTGAAAACACTATATTAAATATATTTTTAAGTAAGATACTTTCTAATTTTCAGATATACAGATTGCGTCCTGAGCGATCTCAAAGAGTAGTTAAGGTTTTCCCTTATGAGTCGCAACTATTTCAGCAATTTTTTAAACAGTGCACTCGTCCAAAAGCACGTTATTTGGCACGTAATTGGGAATTCGATCAGGACTTTAGGGTTTTGATGGGATTCACGCATCCTATAGCTGATTTAATCTCTATGCTTTTTAATGGTAAAGAGGTAAGCATGATGCTAGACCTTGATGCGCTTTTTGCACAGACTATCTATAAACGCATCAAAAAAGAACCTGGCAAACAGGTTCATCTTAATACTCCTTATATTCATATCAATGAAGGAGGAAGACGAACACGAATTTATCCAAGATGGAAGCAAGTTGATTCAAAAAACATTAGCAAACACGCAAAGCATATTGATGAAGGTTTTAAACAGCTCTGTGCAGATGGAGTTGATGCGTTTTATTTAGTGTATCCAAAAACGGATAATTTTAAACGGCATATACGAATCCAGCAAGACGATGAACATGAGATTAAAATGATTCCATATTCATTTACATTTACAAACAGAAAGGAAAGAAAATGGCAAAGATAGGTCTATTTTATGCAAGCTCAACAGGAAATACAGAGGATGTCGCAAAAACACTCAAGGCAAAACTTGATACACATGATGTTGATATGTTCAACCTTGGTGATGACTGCGATGAAAAAGCGATGGATGATTATACTTATTTGATTTTAGGTGCTTCAACTTGGGGCGAAGGTGATTTACAAGATGACTGGGAAGATTACTTACCAAATCTTGATGGGATTGACTTCTCAGATAAGACAGTAGCACTTTTTGGTCTTGGTGATCAAGAAGAGTATTGTGATAATTTTCTGGATGCTCTAGGCACTATATATGACAAGATTACTGAAAAAGGTGCTAATGTTGTTGGTTTTTGGCCTACAGAGGGCTACGAACATGATGAATCAACAGCGATTCGTAATGATGAATTTGTTGGTCTTGCCTTAGATGAGGATAATCAAGATGATTTAAGCGAGGAACGCATCAGTGAATGGGTGAATCAAATTACACCTTACTTTGTAGCCTAAGTAAATTCAATTTTAAAAAGGAGTGCCATGCAAAACGCACAAACGTTGTAGCAACGACAAATAGATGATTGCCATAGCACTAGCAGTCGATTTATCTCATAAAATTATTCTCCTATTATAATTTGATTTAATTCATAGAGCTACAGTACTTTAACACATCAAGCTTTGGGGCTTCACACCCTTGGCTTATAAAATAGAATCAACTTAATGAGTATCTCACTCATTCCTTAGTAGAAAACTGTCAATTGAAGATAAGCAAGACCGCATATACCTTGCTTATGACAGCATATCCCACTTTAATGAGGAGGTCTTTTGACCTTAAGTGGGATAATCTTATAAAAATATCTTAAAGGAGATACAATTTTATTAACACGTGCAAGCGAATACGCCTTATTGGCAGTTATAATCATAGCAAAGTCAAAGCAACGACGTGATACTCATTCGCTTGCAAACGAACTCAAGCTTCCTAAGCCTTTTTTATCTAAGATTCTTCAAAGCCTTAGTAAATCACACCTCTTACATTCATATAGAGACTCATCTTATTTGGATGGCTAAAATTAGGATAAAAAACCTAATTATTTTAAATTTTTGAACGTCGATGCTCAACTTGATTAGTCAGTGCCTTTTGAACAAAGGTATTTAAGCTAATGCCAGCTTTGAGAGCTTCTTGATATATTTTTCTATGAAGTTCTGGATCGATTCGTACGTTAAATACACCCTTGTAAGTTCTCTGAGGCTCTCTATTTAACTTTTTACACGTTTGAATATATTCATCGACAGAATTTTTAAAGTTCTCTTCTAGCTCACTTGCATTTGTAGCTTCAAAGTTTACTAAATCATCTATCATCTCTATTTTTCCAAAAAAACACTTATCTTCGCTAGAATACTCAATACTTCCTATATAGCCATTATATTCAATTGTATTAGCCACTGCATACCTCCGACAACTTGAATTGTATCTGTTTTATAAGATAAACTTTTAAAATATCTGATGGATGTGGTTTATGTAAGTTAATCAATATATCTTTTTCTTTGTGAAAAAACTTTACCGCACTCCCTGAACCTTCAATTTTAAAAA
>JAYEPE010000207.1:0-12653 GCA_034723735.1 Campylobacterota bacterium
TTGTCCTAAATGAATGATTACGAATCATTAAAAGAGCTTCTGCTTCAGGATGAAATTAAGACAATTGAAGAGCTTGAAGAAAAGCTTGCGACTCTTTTAAAAGAGACTCAAGACCCTGATCTTATTATCCAAAGATTAACACCTGTAATTGGGGATCTTTTAAAAGAGACTATAAAAAATTCATCTGATGAAATTTCAAAAGTTATGGCTCCTATTATGGGCGATGCTATTAAAGAGCAAGTGCGCACTCAAAAACAGACAATTGTTGATGCACTCTATCCTGTTATGGGAAATATGATTGCTAAATTTGTTTCAAGTGCTTTGAAAGATACCATTGATGAGATTAATTCCAAAGTACAAAATAATTTTACTATAACAGCTATCAAGCGTAAGATAACAGCACGTTTAAAAGGAATTGACGAGAGTGAGCTTCTTTTACGTGAATCTCAGCTTGGAGTGCTTCAAAGTATCTTTTTAATTCATACTGATTCAGGTTTGCTTATATGGCAGGGAACTAAAGATAATAAAAATATTGATGAAGCTGATATGGTTAGTGCAATGCTCAGTGCAATTCGTAGTTTTGTGAATGAGTGGATTGCAAAAAGCGATGATACTTTTGAGCTAAATACTATTGACTATGGGGATTCGAAAATCTATTTGGAAGTTTCTGGATCTTGTTATCTTGCACTTGTTGTACAGGGTGAAATTCGCGCTAAGATGCAAGAGCGTATTAGTATTGTATTTGGGGATATTATTGAAAAATATGCAGATGTATTACGTGATTTTGATGGTGATAGTTCAGATGCAAGATACAAGATTATAGGAAAAAGCTTAGAGAAACTTTTTGATTCGCAATCTCAGGCAAAACCAGTTATGCCTCAAACACAAGAAAGCAAATTCTTTTTAATAACGACTTTAATTGTAGTATTGATAAGTTTTATCTATCTCTATTTTGATACTTATCAGCAAGAGCAAAAAGAGTATTTCATAAAGGATAGATTTTATCATACACCTGAGCTTAATCTCTATCGAATTGATGTTAATGTTGATGGTGAGAAGATTATTTTAAGCGGATTGCTTCCTTATGAACGATTGAAAAATTTAGCACAGAGTAAGGTTCAAGCGAGTGGGCTTGATATGGAGATTATCAATAATATTGTCTTAACAATGCCTTTATATATACCTGAAGTAATTCAAGAAAAATGTGCTTTAATGGATAGTGTTTATAATCATCAAAAAGGTATTTCACTTAAATCCTACTTCGAGAGGGGTCTTGTAATACTTAAGGGGGAAGTGTTGAATATTTTAAAAATACCTGAAATTATCGAAAGCTATGATGCTATCAATGGTGTTGATAAAGTTATCAATATGATAAAGACCAAGCCAGCAGAAATAAAATACCCTTACGCGTACAATACTGCAGAATCAAGTTTAAGTATCTTGCACAAGAAAGCACTAGATCATATTATTACTGAAAATAATTTGAAAAATATATCAGCTCTATACAAGGATTTTAAGCTTAATATTTTTGGATATTCAGATGGGATTGGAAATATAGAAAAAAATAAAAAGTATGCATTGAAGCGTGCTGAAAATGTCTATAATTATCTTATTAATAAAGGTGTTGATAAAGAGTTCTTGAATATCACTGCTATACCTTATCCCCCTCAAGAGTACAATACTTCACAAGATAGACGTGAAGCTAGAGTAGTGAAATTTATATGGAGTCATCGAAATGATCACTAAAAAAGTTGTTTTGATTGGAGACTATTCTACAGGTAAAACTAGTTTGATACGCCGTTTTGTTGATAACCAATTTAGTGATGTATATTTGAGTACTATTGGTGTCAAAATATCACGTAAGAAACTGAGTATTCAAGATGATGAGGTACAAAATATTATTTGGGATATTGAAGGAGCAACAGAGAAAAAACCTTTAAATACCACGTACCTTATGGGAGCTCACGGTGCCATTATTGTAGCAGATGTCTCTCGTGAAGTGACATTGGAGAATATTCAAAATTTTATTGATTTACTGAAAGAAAAATCACTTAATATACCTTTTGTGATTGCTTTGAATAAGTGTGATCTTTTAGGTGATAATAGTGCTATTTTTTCAAAGATAAGTGAGCAGTATTCCCAAGCAGGTTCTATACATTTGACTTCAGCAAAAAATGCCCAAGGTGTAGAAGAAATTTTTGAAACATTAACTGTATTGATGATGGAGTAAACGGATGCATCTTCAAGAAGTTTTTCGTGCTATTTATGCTAATCATCATTATGAATACTTTGTTATTGGGCAAAATTTTAAAATTATTGAGTATTCTGATAGGGTGTCAAATTATTGTGATATAAAAAAATCAAGCTACAGCAATATTGAAATTTTTGAAGTACTTCCTGAGCTGTTTGGAATGCAAGAACAACTTCAAATACTTCTTGATGCTAAATCAGAACCACTACTTCTGCCATATATTTTTAAAGAGCCGGATTCTTATATTAATATACGTATTCATCAGGGACGGCATACTGAAACACTTATTGTCTTGCTTGAAAATGTTACAAAAATGGCAGCTATGGAGCAATCTTTAGTGCAAGATAGAAATGAAAAATCACTTCTTCTTGATGAAATTGCAGAAAAAAACCTTCAACTTCAAACTTATAATAATCACATGCAAGAGCTAGTTGCTCAAGAGACACGAAAAAATTCTGAGAAGCAAAAAATGCTTGAATTACAATCACGTCATTCTCAAATGGGAGAAATTATAGGAATGATTACACATCAGTGGAAGCAACCTCTAGGAATTATTAATATCTCTTGCGCTCTCATTAAAATGGCGCAACAGAAAAAAAAGTTAAATGAAACACTTTTAATGAAGCATCTCGGTGATATTACGAATCAAGTAAAATATATGGATACTACAGTAAGTGATTTTCAACAATTTTTTAATCCTTCAAAAGAGAAACACTTTTTTAATCTGAAGCAGACGATTACAAAAATTATTACTCTTGTTCGTAATGATTATGAACTTTGTAATATTAGTCTTGAAGTTTATGGTGATGATGATGTGACAGTTGAGGGTCACTCTAATGAGTATAATCAGGTTGTTTTGTCGATTTTAAAAAATGCAAAAGATGTTTTTACTGAACATCCTCATGATGCAATGTGCATACGTATAGAAGTTGGTAGGAGTCATGAGCGCTCATTGGTACGTATTACGGATAATGCTGGAGGAATCCCCGATGATATTATCGAAAGTATTTTTGATCTTTATATGACAACAAAAAAAGAGGGTTCTGGATTGGGACTAAATATTGCCAAAAATGTTATTGAGAACAATATGAATGGCAAGCTTGAAGTTAAAAATAGTATTAATGGGGCAGAATTTTCTATCATTTTATAAGAAGTTCAGGATAGAGTTTTAAAACCTCATTATAATACAGAGCAGGAATCTGTATCAAAATAGGTTTTTTATCATAATCTAGCCACGGTATGAGCTGTGATAACTTCTCTTTTGACATACTTGTACATCCTGCTGTTGGTGCACCTGAATATTTTTCTACATGTAAGAAAATACATGAACCATAAGAGGGAATATTTTTTTCATTATGAGCTACCATAACACCTATCTCATATAGATTATCCTTACGTTGCATTATCTCATAACTTTTAATTGCGGTTTTATCTTTTACATGTAAGACTCTATTGTAATGCTTGTTTGTAACATCATCCACGCAAATTAGCTCTGTATCAGCATGTGTATAGTGTAGCTTTGTACTTGATGTTGGTTCATAACCAAAGGCATTGCCTAGCATAAAGATACCACTTGGAGCACGTCCATCTCCCTCACGTTTTTGTGGTTCATTCTCTTGATGTTGAAGATTTTGTATCCCTTCACCCCATCCTAGTCCGTTTCTACCTAAATTAACAGAAAATGGGACAAAAACACGATGATAATGCTTAGATTTTTTTTCATAGGTATATAATTGTGCTGTCGTAGCATTGAAATCATCTGAAATAACTAATATAATCTGTTCATTTGCTCTAAGTATGGTGGATAATAGAACAATTAGTGAAAATAGTTTAAACATTTAGTACACTTTATTTTGATTTAAAGATTAGTATATTAGCATATTGTATTAAGACAGATGTAAAAGGGGTGAAAATGAGCATTAAAATTCGTAAAGCAGAAGTGAGTGATTGTGCCTTAGTATCATGGGCAATGCTTGAAAGCTCACGTTCTGGAAAGAAGACAGGTCTATTTGATCTTATTTTTCAATGCCATGATGATAAAGTTTTATTAGAAAAGTTAGCACTCCTTTCCCAAACAAAAACCAAAAGTTATTGTCATTATAGTAATTTCTTAGTGGCAGTAGAAGATTCAAAAGATGTTGGAGTACTTTGTGGTTATGAGCCTCGCATTGCTACGCATGAAGTCTTATCTCAAGCGCTGATGGAACTTGACATTGATGAGAGTTATAATGAACGTATTCAAGCACATTTTCTCTGTCTGCCTAAAGTAGATCGGCAGACTTGGGTTTTAGATTTTATGGAAGTTAAAGATGATGCCCATGAATTTACTGTTTTGAAAGAGTTAGTTCAAAAAAGTCTGCTAACAGCGCGTTTAAAAGGTTATCGTAAGGTAGAAACTATGGTTGAAATTGGTTCTGCTGAAGTACAGTTAAGTTATAAGAAATTGGGCTTTGATGTTCAAGATGAGATACAAAACGAAGAGTATTTTGCAACTTTTGGACGTAGTGGTATTATGCGCTTAGGAATACACCTCTAAGTTTTGGAGCCTACTGCACTCTCACTTTTACCTCCTTTTCTTGCTATTATTATGGCACTTCTTACAAAACGTGTCTATATTTCTCTTCTGAGCGGTATTATTCTTGGTGAGTTGATTTTAGCTGATTTTTCATTTTTACTGAGTTTAGAGAGTTTATGGGAGCGCTTGGTATTTCTTCTAAATAAAGCATGGATTTTAAAAACACTTGCCTTTGTAATCATGGTGGGCTCTGTTATGACACTACTGCAAGCTTCAGGAGCAATTTCGGGTCTTATCCATTATGTAAGCCAGCGTCAAAAATGGATTAATTCACCACGAAGTGCCCTGTTATTTACCTATTTTATTGGGGTACTTATTTTTATAGAGTCTTCTATTACTTCATTAATTGCAGGCGGAGTAGGGCGACCTTTATGTGATAAATACGGTGTATCACGTGCAAAACTTGCTTATGTATGTGACTCTACTTCGGCACCTATCTGTTCACTTATTGTTCTTAATGGCTGGGGTGCTTTGATTTTAGGTCTGATTGTTTCGCAGATGGGAGAAGAGCAGAGTATTTCGCTTTTATTGCACTCACTACTTTTTAATTTCTATGCCATGTCTGCTTTAGTTGTGAGCTTTGTGGTTATCTGGTTTAATCTTGATACCAAAGCGATGCAAAAAGCTGTAGTTATGTCAGATGCCAATTTTGATAATGTTATTGGAAAACTCTCAGATCTTTTAGTTCCTATTGGTGTAATGATGGCAACACTTTTTGTAACACTCTATATCACGGGTGAGGGAAGTATCTTAAAAGGGAGTGGTTCGAGTGCTATTTTTTATGCCATGATTGTGACATTAATCGTCATGTTAGTGCTGTATGTAAAAGATATGGGTTTGAAAAAATACTTAGGTTCTGCCTTAGAAGGTGCAAAATCTATGCTAGGTATTACTTTTATTTTATTGCTTGCTTTTACGATTGGTGACGTAACGCAGACCTTGCAAACAGGAAATTACTTGGCATCTTTTGCCAATGAAGTAATGAACCCATATTATTTAGGAGCTAGTGTTTTTATTTTAAGCTCTCTTATGGCTTTTGCAACGGGGACAAGTTGGGGGACATTTAGCATTATGATTCCTATAGCGATCCCTTTGGGTTTGGCAATGGAGATGGATGTGGCACTTTTAATTGGAGCGGTCATTTCAGGAGGAGTTTTTGGCGATCACTGCTCACCTATTTCTGATACAACAATTATCTCTTCACTTGCAGCAGGGTGTGATCATATTGAGCATGTCAAAACACAACTGCCTTATGCTTTAATTTCAGGAGGTATTGCTCTAATACTTTTTATTGTTTTTGGGATAATTTTATAATGAAAAAAGCAAAATTACTTCTGCTTGAAGACGATATATCACTGAGTGAAACACTCGTGGAGTACTTAGAAGAACATGATTATGATGTTCATGCAGTCTATGATGGAGTGAGCGCTGAAGATAGCCTATATGAAATAGCATTTGATCTTTTAGTATTGGATGTAAATGTTCCCGAGCCTAATGGTTTTGATCTGCTTAAAGTAGCACGTAAAAATGCCATAAAAACACCTGCTATTTTTATGACAACACGTGATAGTATGGAAGATTTAGAGCAGGGATACGAGAGTGGCGGAGATGATTATATTCGAAAACCTTTTGCCCTCAAAGAGCTTTTACTGCGTATTGAGAGTATGTTAAAGCGAAATTACTTCCATCATCATAGTGATCTAATAACAATATCGCAGGGCATTACATATGATCGTGCCAATGCGCAACTCTCTATTGATGGAGAAATTCAAAGTTTAGCTCATAAAGAGTCACAGCTATTAAAGCTTTTTATACAACATCGTAAAGAACTCTTAACACATGAGGTGATTATGATGCATCTATGGGAGTATGATGAAACAAGTAGTGATACGGCCTTGCGTACTTATATTAAAAATCTTCGTAAATTATTAGGGAAGGATCAGATTTTCTCGCATAAACGACTCGGCTATCAGTTTCGCTGAAAAACGTAGCTTTCGCTCTTTTATTGTGCTCTATACATTTATGACAATCTCTATTTTGCTCTTATTAGCAATATTATATTTTCAAAGTCAAAAAAAGCAGATGCTAAGTGAACATCGCCTTGCAATGCAACTTCAAAGTGAAAGCTATATTCCTATTTTGCGTCAATGGATTTCTCAAGATGCAGTTTTATTACCTTATCCTATTGATTTAGCTTACAATACGGCTTTTTATGATGTGCTAGGCATGAAAGTTGATGGCTTTTTGCGCAATAATGCCTTTAACCCAAAAGAGACGATAGAACTTCATGAGGGCTATATTCACTTTTATGTCTCTCTTGCCTCGTATGAATTGGGTGATTTTTATGTTGTTTTTGAGACAAAAGATGATGAACTCTGGTTTCAAGATACGCTTAGAAATCTTTTTTTATACGGAGGTGTCTTATTTATTATCTTAGTGAGCTTAGGGTATCTTCTCTCTCGTCTTATCTTTGCTCCGATGCGAGAAGCCATTATATTATTGGATCATTTTATCAAAGATACTACGCATGAACTCAATACCCCCTTGCAAACTATCCGAGGAAATATTGAAATGTTAGATACTAAATCGTTTGATGCGCGTGAGCATAAAAGATTTAGACGTATCGAAATTGCAGCGCAAACAATTTCATCAATTTATGATGATTTGACTTTTTTAATCTTGCATCATAACATTGCCATAGATGATGAAAGTCTTGATATTGGAGAGATTCTTCAAGAACGTATTGATTATTTTCGATATCGGATTGAGCAGAAACACTTACATGTAAGCCTTGAAGTTGAGCAAGATGTTATTGTAAAAATGGATAAAAATAGGGCTATACGTCTTATTGATAATCTTGTCTCTAATGCTATTAAATACAATAAAATGCAAGGCGACATTACTCTCCAAGTCAATCAAAAAGGTTTACATGTAAAGGATACGGGTATCGGAATTGATGCTAAAAAGCTTGATCTTATTTTTCAGCGTTATGTGAGAGTCCATGCTCATGAGGGAGGTTTTGGTATTGGTTTGCATATTGTCTCAAAGATTGTAAAACACTACGGCTTTAGTATAAAGATTGAAAGTAGTCCCAAAAAGGGGACTAGTATCTGGATTCTTTGGTGATTATTTTTGAGTGATATGTTCAGCAATAGCATTAGTATCTGCTTCGCTAAGTGTTGCTACTTGACCTTTCATTAATGCTTTCATCGCACCACCATAGCTTCCATCTTGATAACCTTTTATGGCAGCAACAAATTCATCTTTGCTCATGTCTTTGATGACCTTGCTCTTACCTAAGGCAACTTTTTCACCTGTACTTCCATGACATGCTGCACATTTTTTATATAAAGCAGCACCATCTGCTGCACCTAGTAGTACGCTTAATGTTAAGATTGCAATAACTGTTTTCATAATCTGTCCTTCTTCTATTTTGGATATCACCATAATAAAAGATTACTGTGGAGTAATCGTGTTATAAAAGCTACACTTATAGACACTTAAGAGAGAAATTGTAAATTTCTATTTGTTTTTATCTATATTTTATACTTAAGATTGTTATAATTTCGTAAGCAAACATTTACATGTAAGATGTAGATGAAATTAAACAAAAAGCATTATTATGATCTTAAATGAGCTTGAAGCGATTGGCATTAATAACAGTGGTGAGATATTTCACAACCTTGATTATGAAGAACTAATCGAACATGAACTAAAAAATGGTGAAGTTGAACAAGTTAAGACAGGTGCAACAACAGTTGATACGGGAATCTTTACGGGTCGTAGCCCAAAAGATAAATATTTTGTTGAACAAGATGAGTCAAAAAAATATATTGCGTGGGGTGATGTAAATAAACCCGTTTCAAAAGAGATTTTTGAAGAGCTTTTAGTTGTTGCTAAAAGTCAACTCAGTCAAAAAGACCTTTATGTAACTGATGTTTTTTGTGGATCAAGCAAGGCAAGTAAGCGTTCGGTACGTTTTGTAACAGAACTAGCTTGGCAATCACATTTTGTAAAAAATATGTTTATCCGCCCTACGGCTGGAGAGTTGGCAAAGTTTAAACCTGAATTTACTGTACTCAATGCATGTAAAGCAGTGAATGATAAATGGAAAGAACACGGACTCAATTCAGAAGTCTTTGTTATGTTTGATATTGAAGAAAATATTGCAATTATTGGTGGAACCTATTATGGTGGTGAGATGAAAAAAGGAATTTTTTCAATGATGAACTACTGGTTACCACTTGAGGGTAAATTGGCAATGCACTGTTCAGCAAATGTTGGAAAAGATGGTGATACTGCACTTTTCTTTGGACTTAGCGGAACAGGAAAAACAACCCTTTCAACGGATCCAGATCGTGCCCTGATTGGTGATGATGAGCATGGTTGGGATGATGAGGGTGTCTTTAACTTTGAGGGTGGATGTTACGCAAAAGTTATCAACCTAGATGGTAAAAGTGAACCTGAAATCTATGGTGCTATTAAAACGAATGCTCTTTTAGAAAATGTTGTAACCTATGGTGAGGGTGAGGTAAATTACGAAGATGGCTCTAAAACAGAAAACACTCGTGTTTCGTATCCAATTGAGCATATCGTAAACCATGTAGAATCACTTCAAGCAGGACATCCTAAAAATATCATCTTTTTAAGTGCAGATGCCTTTGGTGTTTTACCTCCAGTTAGTAAGCTTACAAAAGAGCAGGCGATGTACTACTTTTTAAGTGGATATACTGCAAAAGTAGCAGGAACAGAGCGTGGTGTTACTGAGCCAGTAGCAACTTTTAGTGCTTGTTTTGGTGAGGCGTTTTTACCACTACATCCAACAGACTATGCAAAACTTCTTGGCGAAAAGATAGATAAGCATGGTGTAAAAGTTTTTCTTGTAAATACAGGTTGGACAGGTGGCGGTTATGGTGTTGGAAAACGTATGAGCATTAAAGACACTCGTACTTGCATTAACACTATCTTAGATGGCAGTATCAACGATAGTGAGTTTAGAGTGACAAATACTTTCCGTATGCATGTCCCTAATACCTTGGCAGACTTAGATTCACATGTTCTTTTCCCGCGTGAAGCTTGGCCAGATGATGATGCCTTTGTTGAAACACGTGATCGTTTAGCTCAGATGTTTATTGATAACTTTAAAAAGTATCAAGATGAAGATAGTGAGTTTGATTTTTCTTCAGCAGGACCAATTATCGGTAGTTAGTTTTTACTTTAAAGCCCTTGTTACTTTGAGAGTAACAAGGGTTTTTTTATGCCTTTTTTTTCGTAGCTGATGAAAGGTACCACCAGAGCAGTCCTGCAAATGTAAGAAGAATAATTGGTGCAATATATGGTTTATCTATAATAACTTCATAAAATGACATCAGAGCACTCCCCGAAGCATAACTTCCATATCCAACAGCTATAGCCCAAATTCCCGATGCTAAAAGATTTAAAATACTAAAACGCTTCATATCAAACTTTGTCAGACCAATTGCAAGCGGAATGAGTGTTTTAATCCCATAAACATATTTTTGAATAAAGATAACCCATGAACCATACTTTTTCATTAATATATGAGAAAGGGCAAGTTTACGACGATGTTTATGCAGATACTTCATCATATCACCCTTTTGATAGCGTGTCATATAAAAGAGAAGCATATCCCCTAGGAAGTTGGCAACAAAAGCAACAGCAATGGAAGTAGCAATATCCATTTTTCCTGCATAAGAGAGAACCCCTGCCGCTAAAAGTCCAACAAATCCACCTCCAAGTGAATAGAGAAAAAGTCCAATATAGCCATAGGTGCTTAAAGAGCTAAACATATCTTCCAAATAAATCCTTCTATAACTGTTTTATCTTCATAATCTCATCACGAAGTCGTGCGGCTTCTTCAAATTCTAAAGCTTTTGCCGCCTCTTTCATCTTACGATTGAGTTCATCAAGTAGTTTTTTACGTTCCGCTTTAGGAAGCTTTTCAACTTTTTTTCGTTTATTGTAAAGCTCTCCATCATCCTCATTTTTAAGATTTTCATCTAATTTTCGAGTAGTTGTGCGTGGAATAATACCGTGTTTTTTATTGTAAGAGTCTTGAATTTCACGGCGTGAATTGGTTTTATCGATAGCGCGTTGCATAGAGCCTGTCATTTTATTAGCATAAAGAATAACACGACCGTTTATATTTCTAGCACCACGCCCAATAGTTTGTACAAGTGCTGTCTCTGAACGTAAAAATCCCTCTTTGTCTGCATCTAAAATAGCAATAAGACTTACTTCAGGTAAATCAAGACCTTCGCGTAAAAGATTAATTCCAATAAGTACATCAAAATCACCTACGCGAAGACCACGAATAATCTGATTACGTTCAATAACATCAATATCAGAGTGCATATATTGGACTTTGATACCTAGGTCTGCTAGATATTTTGTTAAGGCCTCTGCCATTTTTTTTGTAAGAACGGTAATAAGAACACGTTCCTTATTAATAACTGTCTTTTTAATCTCGTCGTGAATATCTTCAACTTGATTATCTGATGTTTTAATGGTGATTTGGGGATCAAGAAGCCCTGTAGGACGAATAATTTGATCAGCTTTCACACTTGAGAGTTCTAGTTCATATTCAGATGGAGTTGCGGAGACAAAAAGATAATGAGGCGCTTTATTTATAAATTCATCTGCCTTTAAAGGGCGATTATCCAAGGCGCTAGGAAGCCGAAAACCATAATCGACTAGGACTTCTTTGCGGCTTCTATCACCAGCATACATTCCACGAAACTGAGGCAGACTTACGTGTGATTCATCAACAATTATAAGATACTTATCATGTTTGAGTTCAAAATAATCGAGCAGAGTATAGGGTGCTTCACCAGGTTTTTTATCGGTGAGATGGCGTGAATAATTTTCAATTCCCTTACACATTCCCGTAGCTTGTAACATCTCTAAGTCAAATTCACAACGCTGTTTAATGCGTTGAGCCTCAACAAGTTTGTCATTACTTAGTAGGTAATCAAGTCGTTCATCAAGCTCATCTTCAATGCGTTTCATAGCAATAGCAAGCTTATCTTGAGAGACACTAAATTGACTTGTTGCATAAATTGTCACTTTTTTCTTATCTTCAGTACGCTTATTGGGAATAACTTCAAAATGGTAGATGCTATCAACTTCATCTCCAAAAAATTCAATTCGTATCGCCTCATCTTCCATATAAGGAGGAAAAACATCAATAACATCACCATTGACTCGAATAGATCCGCTATCAAAATAGCTATCATTACGAGTATAGCCCATCTCTACAAGACGAAGCAGAAGTTTTTTCTGATTAATCTCATCACCCACTTCTACAACTTGAACCATACGTTCATACTCCTCGGGATCACCAAGACCATAATTGGCAGATACCGAAGCGATAACAATAACATCATCATAGCTAAGCAGATTTGCCGTAGCAGAGAGTCTCATCCTCTCTAACTCTTCATTGATAGAGCTATCTTTTTCTATAAAAAGGTCTTGACGGGGTATATATGCTTCAGGTTGATAGTAGTCATAATAAGAGATAAAATACTCTACATGATTATGAGGAAAAAATGATTTAAATTCTGAGTAAAGTTGTGCAGCGAGGGTTTTATTGTGAGTCATAATAATAGTTGGCATAGCTACTGCTTCAATAGTTTTAGCCATTGTATAGGTCTTACCACTACCTGTAACTCCTTCTAAAGCCTGATAACGATTGCCCTTTTTTATACTCATTGTTAAGGCATCAATAGCTTTAGGTTGATCACCTGCAGGAGAATATTCGGTAACCGCTTCAAATTTTGTCAATAAAAGACCTTTACATGTAAGAAT